>JAPLTN010000081.1 GCA_026398135.1 Verrucomicrobiota bacterium | reverse complement strand
CGCCACCCTTGACGCCGTCGAAGTTGGTTTAAAAACCGAACTGGAACTGCTCTCCGCCGACCTGCCGCGCCTCGGCATCCTCACCTGCTTTTCATGGATTCGGCAGGGGTTATTATACGTTTGAATGCGAAATGGTATCAGTCCTGTTCAAGATAACGGTGAATGCGGCCATACCGTCTTTCAAGCGCTCGGTCGGAGTGGAAGTGCTTTGGTAGGCGTCACTCGTGCTCAACGTTTCTTATTGAGGGCGGCGCTGAACCAGTCGCCGCCGAGGTTGGTCGGAGCGGCGGGTTTGGCGGGGGCGGCGGCGGAGCGGAAATTACCCGCTCCTGCCGGACCCCGACCCCCGCCCAAGGCGGGAGTTTTGGCGCCGATGTGAGGGTTGGCCTTCATCGAGAGGGCGATGCGGTTGCGCGGGAGGTCGATTTCGGTGACGGTGACGTGAACCTTTTGTCCGGGTTTCACCACCTCGGCGGGGTCTTTAACGAAATTGTCCGAGAGCTGGCTCACGTGAACAAGGCCGTCCTGGTGCACGCCCACGTCCACAAAGGCTCCGAAGGCGGTGACGTTGGTCACGATGCCGGGGAGCTTCATGCCGGGGCGCAGGTCCTCGGGCTTGTTCACTGACGCGTCGAAGGCGAAGGCTTCGAACTGGGCGCGGGGATCGCGGCCGGGTTTGGCGAGCTCAGCGAGGATATCCTTGAGCGTGGGCAGACCCACGGTGTCGGTAACGTAGCGGGCGAGGTCGATCTTGGCGCGAGCTTTGGAGTTGGCGAGCAGGTCGGCCACGGTGCAGCCGAGGTCGGCGGCCATTTTCTCCACCAGGGCGTAGCGCTCGGGGTGGACGGCGGAGGCGTCGAGGGGATGGGCGGCGTCGTGGATACGCAAGAACCCGGCGGCTTGCTCGAAGGCTTTGGGGCCGAGGCGCGGGACCTCAAGGAGTTCGGCGCGGGAGACGAAGGGGCCTTTTTCGTTGCGGCGGGCCACGATGGCGGCGGCGGTCGTCGCGTTGAGGCCGGAGACGTAGGCGAGGAGCTGCTTGGACGCGGTGTTGAGTTCCACGCCGACGCCGTTCACGCAGCTCATGACGGTGTCGTCGAGCGAGCGTTTGAGGCCGTTTTGATCCACGTCGTGCTGGTATTGGCCGACGCCGATGGACTTAGGGTCGAGTTTCACCAGCTCGGCCAGCGGGTCCATGAGGCGGCGGCCGATGGAGACGGCTCCGCGGACGGTGAGGTCGTGATCGGGGAACTCTTCGCGGGCGACCTCGGAGGCGGAGTAGATGGACGCGCCGGACTCGTTGACCATCACGATGGGAATGGAGGCGGGCAGGCCGCAGGCGCGCACGAAAGCCTCGGTCTCGCGGCCAGCTGTGCCGTTGCCGATGGCGATGGCCTCGACGTTAAAGCGGGCGGCGAAGGCGAGCACCTTGTCCTTGGCCTCGGCGGCGCGCATCTCGGGGTAGATGACGTCGTTGTGGAGGAGCTTGCCCTGACGGTCGAGGAGGACGGTTTTGCAACCGGTGCGGAAGCCGGGGTCGATGGCCATGACGGCTTTGCGACCGAGCGGGGAGGCGAGCAGGAGTTCGCGGATGTTGTCGGCGAATACCTTGATCGCGGAGAGGTCGGCGGCTTTTTTGGACTCGAGACGCATCTCGGTCTCCATCGCGGGGGCGAGCAGACGCTTGAAGGCGTCGGCGATGGCGAGGCGCAGTTGATGAGAAGGACTAAAAGGCTGAAGGGCTGAAGGGCTGGAAGCAGGTGAAGCGCTGGGCCGGATAACGAGACGCTCCAGCTCGGCGAGCGCGAGGGTGTCGTCGGGGAGCGTGATCCGCATCATGACGAAGAGCTCTTTCTCGGCGCGGCGCATCGCGAGCAGGCGGTGGCTGGGGCACTTGGCGAGGGGCTCGGTCCAGTCGAAGTAGTCCTTGAACTTGGCCGCTTCGGGGGCGGTGTCTTTGCCGTGGAGAACTTTCGAGGAAACGATGCCGGAGCTGCGATAGAGCAGACGCAGTTTTTCGCGCGCGGCGGCATCGTCGGAGATGCGCTCGGCGAGAATGTCGCGCGCGCCGGAGAGCGCTTCTTCGGCGGAGGCGATTTTCTGGCGCGGAGTGGGCGGGGATTTGCCGTCGTCGGGCTGATATTCGTGGCCGACGAGCGCGGTCGCAGTAGCGGCGAGCAGCTCGGGCGTAGTGGCGGTTTCTTGGGCCCAGATAAGTTCGGCGAGCGGTTCCAGGCCCTTTTCTTTGGCGATGGTGGCGCGGGTGCGTTTTTTCGGACGGAAGGGCAGGTAGATGTCCTCCAGGCGGGTCATCGTATCGGCGGCGGCGATCTGGCCGGCGAGCGCGTCGGTGAGCAGGCCGCGTTCTTTGAGCGAACCGAGGATGGAGGCGCGGCGGTCGTCGAGCGCGGCGAGTTGCTCCAGCCGGTCGCGGATGGTCGTGATCTGCACCTCGTCGAGCTCGCCGGTCACCTCCTTGCGGTAGCGGGCGATAAAGGGCACGGTGGCACCGTCCTTGAGCAGCTGGGCGGTGGCGGCGACCTGGGCTACTTTTACGCCGGGCAGTTCCTGCGTGATGCGCAGGACGTGTTCGGCGTTGAGCTGGATTTTAGGCGCGGCGGGCGCGGTTTCGGAGGACGTGGCGGAGGAAACCGACAGGGGTAAATCAGACATGGAATGGGGAACGAATCAGGCCTTGCGCGACTTCGCTTTTACGGGGGCGGCGGGCTTCTCCCACTTGGCGGTGACGACGGAAGTGAACCCGCCGCGGGCCTTCCAGTCGGCCACCACTTCGAGGCTGCGCGGCTTCAAGGCGGCGCCGAGGTCGTCGCAAATTTTATTGGTCACGGCCTCGAAGAAAATGCCCTCGTTGCGGAAGGCGTGAAAGTAGATCTTGAGCGACTTCAGCTCGACGCAGGTTTTGTCGGGCACGTAACGGATGAGGATGTTGGCGAAATCGGGATGCCCGGTCATCGGGCAGAGCGAGGTGAACTCGTGATGGGTGTGCGCGATCACATAATCGCGTTGCGGGGCGGGATTGGGAAAGGTTTCGAGCAGTTTCAGGTCGGCCATGGTGCGGGGGAGCAAAGCCGCCGAGCGGCACCGGGCAAGCCGACTCGATCACGAAGCCGAGAAAAGTCCGGCGGGCGGGCCGGGCAAGGGATAGCCAACAAGAGCTACACCGCCGTATCGGTATAACGCGTTTCGCGAATGACCGTGACCTTGATGGTGGAGGGGTATTGCAGCTCCTCCTCGATCCGCTGGCGCAGCACGCGGCTGATCTCGCGCGACTGCTCGTCGTCCACTTTCTGGGGATTCACGATCACGCGCACCTCGCGACCGGCCTGAATGGCAAAAGCGTGCTGCACCCCATCGATGGAGAGTGCGAGCTTCTCCAGGCGCTCCAGGCGTTGAATGTAGGTGTGCATCGACTCGGCCCGCGCACCTGGGCGCACTGCGGAGATCGTATCGGCGAGGATGACCAGCCCGGCGTAAACCGTCTCGGGTTTCACCTCCTCGTGGTGGGCGGCCACCGCGTTGACCACGATCGCGGTCTCGCCGTGGCGCTTAACAAAATCCGCGCCGATGGTGGCGTGGCTGCCTTCGTAGTCGCCCTCGACGGCCTTGCCGATGTCGTGCAGCAAACCGGCGCGTTTGGCGACGTTGGGATCCAGTCCCAGCTCGCTCGCCATGAGTGAGCACAGGAAGCCGACCTCGACCGAGTGATCGAGCACGTTTTGCGAGTAGGAAAAGCGGAATTTCAGCTTACCCAACAACGCGATGATCTCGGGCCGCAGACCGTTGATGCCGAGGCGGCGCACGGCATCCTCACCGTCGCGTTGCAGGTTGATGTCCAGCTCGGCGGAGGCGTTTTTAACCGCCTCCTCAATGCTCGCCGGATGGATGCGTCCGTCTTTAACCAAGACATCCAGCGCGGCGCGGGCGACTTCGCGGCGCACCGGATCGAAGGACGAGATCAACACCATCTGCGGCGACTCATCAATGAGCAGGGTGACGCCGGTCGAGGCCTCGAACGCCTTGATGTTGCGCCCCTCGCGACCGATGATGCGGCCTTTCATTTCCTCGTTCGGCAAGGTGACGATCGTCGCGGTGATGTCGTTATTGGGCCGGGACGACATGCGCTGCATCGTCGTGACCAAAATACGTTTGGCCTCGGACTGAAGATCTTGCTCCGAGCGTTCCAAAATTTGGCGGCGCAGGGCGCGCAACTCGTCCTGACACTCGAACTGCACCTCCTCGCGCAGGGCGCGTTTGATTTCCTCGGCGTCCATCTGCGAAACACCCTCAAGGCGTTTACGCAGCGATTTCGAGAGCGCGCGAATGGCGTCGCGAGCCTGGCGAACCGCCGATTCCTCTCGCGCCAGGCGTTCACCGCGCTGCTCGAGTTGATGATCCAAAAGCGCGATCGACTCCTCATGTGAGCGAATCTCGCGCAAACGCAGGTCCATCTCGATCTCGCGGCGATCCAGTTCGCGATTCACCTCACTGCGGCGCTCCTGAATCTGTTTATCCGAGCGTTGCCGTTCCTCTTCCGCCGCCACCTGCGCCTGACGCCGGGCGACTTCGATCAACTCGGCGGCCTGCTCCCGCACTGCACGACGGATCGATTGCGTTGCCAGCCAGACTGCGACAAAACCCAGCGCCGCACCGACCAAAAGTTCCGCCGCCCATAGCCAATAGTGGGACAGGTCCGCGCTGGGCGCGAACTGCGCCAATACCGGCAGGTGCTTATCTAGATATGCCGCCATTAATTGTGGTTATCAGTGGAAAGCCCGTAAAAAGTTCAACCATGGATCTTGGGAATCGGAGTCCCTTGGCGAAATAGAAGTGGCAAACTCAAGAGGCATTACGCCCGGCCATCAACCGAGAGGCTCAAAAACCGCTGGTGGCGCGTCCGCCACCGCCGAGGTTTTTGTCGATCTGATCGAAGAGCTGGCGCGAGAAATTCCGGTTGCCAATCACATCGACCCGGATCGCGACCTCGGTCTGGCGGCTGTTGATTTCCTTGATCGTGATCCGAACCTTTTCGTCCTTGGGCGTGCGGGCCGCGAGCTCGGCCTCGAAGGTGCGAAGATCGTTCTTGATCGGGAATAAACCGAGCTGGCGAAACGCCTCGGTTGTCGCCTTGGCGGCCACCGGCGCCGTCGCGTTAACCAGAGCCCGAAACTCGCCGGCCACGAAAGTCGCCTGTGTTTGCCCCTTGGGGTCGAGATTCACAGTGGAACAGCCCGCTAAACCAAGCAGAGCGACGACCAAGAGCGCGGAACGAGAGGAAAATACGGTATACATAGGGTTATACAACGGACCGCAATGTATGCCCGAAGTGGCACGGACACGTCAAACGTCGCCACGGATTCATTTTTAAGCTTTTTGCCGACCCTGCTCTCCGCCCATTCTGCGCGTTTATGACCAAACCGCTCGTTGGCCTCATCATGGGCAGCACCTCCGATTGGGAAACCATGCAGCACGCCGCCGCCACGCTGGAAAAGCTGGGCGTGCCCTACGAGAAAGACGTCGTGAGCGCCCACCGAACGCCGGACAAAATGGCCGACTACGCCAAGACCGCCGAGTCGCGCGGACTGCGCTGCATCATCGCCGGAGCCGGCGGGGCGGCCCACCTGCCCGGCATGACCGCCGCCTTTACCGCCCTGCCCGTGCTCGGCGTGCCGGTGGAATCGCACAGCCTGAAGGGCCAGGACAGCCTGCTCTCCATCGTCCAAATGCCCGGCGGCGTGCCCGTGGCCACTTTCGCCATCGGCAAAGCGGGCGCGATCAACGCCGCTCTTTTCGCCGCCGCCATCCTGGCCGGCACCGACTCAACGATTCGCGCCGCGCTCGCCGCGTTTCGTGAAAACCAGACCGCCACCGTGCTCGCCGCCAAGCTTCCCTAAGCCCTGAACATGCTTCCTCCCGGAAAAACCCTCGGCGTCCTTGGTGGCGGTCAACTCGGCCGCATGTTTGCCCACGCAGCGGAGCGCCTCGGCTACCGCGTGCATATCTACGAACCGGCGACGGATTCTCCCGCCGCCGAAGTGAGCGCCCACGCGGTTCACGCGCCCTACACCGATTTAGCCGAGCTGGAGGCGTTTGTGCGCGGGTGCGATGTCGTCACCTACGAATTCGAAAACATCCCCACCGACCCGCTCTGGCGCTTGGAAAACGCGGCGGTTTTCCACCCCAAGTGGCAAATCCTCGAAGTCGCCCAAAATCGCCTGCGGGAAAAAACCTGGCTGCGCAAAAACGGCTTTCCCCACGTGCGCTTCGCCGAGTGCGAAGTCGGCGGCGATCTCGCCGCCGCCATCCGTGGCATCGGACTGCCCTGCGTAGTCAAAACCGCCGACTTCGGCTACGACGGCAAGGGCCAGCAAAAAGTCACCGACGAAGCTTCGTTGGCCAAGGCCGTGGCCGCGTTTAAGGGCCAGCGCGCGGTGGTGGAGCAATGGGTCGATTTTAAGTGCGAACTCTCGGTGATCGTCGCGCGTTCCACCGCGGGTGAAACGCGCAGTTTTCCGGTGGCGGAAAACATCCACACCAAACACATCCTGGATTTCTCGATTTTGCCGGCTCGCGTCGCGCCAGAGATTCAGACCCAAGCCCGCGCGCTGGCCGAAGCCATGGCCGACCGGTTGGGCCTGACCGGCTTGCTCGCGGTGGAGCTTTTTCTGACTGATCGCGGCGAACTCTTGGTCAACGAAATGGCCCCTCGCCCGCACAACAGCGGCCACTGGACGATGGATGGCTGCGTGACCTCGCAATTCGAACAGCACGTGCGCGCGGTGGCCGGTCTGCCCTTGGGCGACGTTGGCCTGACCGCGCCCGCCGTGGTGATGGTTAATATCCTTGGCGATGCGTGGCGCTGGACAGGCAACGCCTGTACCGGCCAGCCCAACTGGGACGCCGTGCTGCAAACCCCGCGAGCCCATCTCCACCTTTACGGCAAAAAGGAACCGCGATCGGGCCGGAAAATGGGGCACTTCACCGTGACCGCCGAAACCACGGAAAAAGCCTTGGAACTGGCGCGGGCGTTAAAAGAGCAACTCCAAGGATAAGCGGCGGGCGATTTTCTAGAACTTAAGCCGTTGGTTTTCCTGACCGCATTTGGGACAAACCGACTGGGCGGCGTCACCCTGCACTGCATACAGGTGTCCGCAACGTTGGCAGTGAAAAGGCACATGCCTGCGCTCCGCCTCAAAGCGCGCGTGGTCACGCCGGTCGTAATACACCCACAAACCGAGAAAAATCCCGGCTACGAGGAAGCAGTAGAAAACCGTGGCGGTAACGAGATCCATGCGGGGGGCGGATTAATGAACCGCGAGGCAATGACGGCGACCAAGAAAAAGCGCCGTTCCCCGAGGGAAACGGCGCCGAGATTCCATGATCTACGTGCTTAGGCGGCGGGAGCGGCCTCGGCCTTGACGGCGGCGGCGGGCTTCTTGGCCTTCTTGTAGCCAGGATCGTCGGCCTTGATGAGCTCGACCTGCGCCATTTCGGCGGCGTCGTTGCGGCCCAAGGTGCCGAGCTTGTAGATGCGGGTGTAGCCGCCTGGACGGTTGGCGAATTCCTTCACCTTCTCGTTGAAGAGGAGGGCGATGGCGGATTCGTTGCGCACGTCCTTGAGGGCCATGCGGCGGAGATGGAGGGCATCCTTCTTTTCGGTGGCGACCGAGGCCTTTTTGGCCTTGGTGATGACCTTCTCGATGAAGGGACGCAGGGCCTTGGCCTTGGTCAAAGTGGTCTGGATCTTGCCGTGCTCGATGAGGGAGGCGGCCATGTTGCTGAGCATCGCGGCGCGATGTTCGCGGGTGACGCCGAGGGAGGCGTGGTGTTTATTGTGACGCATTGTTGTAGTCTATTCTGGTTTTGGTTGAGGCCCCCGATCGGCAATCCGGTCGCAGCGTGGAGCGGCAGCGGACGGCGCGAAGGCCAAAAATTTATGATTAACGATTTATGATTGATGATTTGGAGGATCGGAAACGGGCGCACTAAGCGCCCGAACCAATCATAAATCATCAATCACAAATCCTAAATGAGCGCGTGGCGCGCTCAGGCCTCTTTCTTGGCTTCGAGGAGGCGTTCGTCGAACTTCATGCCGAGGGACAAGCCGAGCTGCTCGAGCTTATCCTTGATCTCGTTGAGCGACTTTTTGCCGAAGTTACGATATTTCAGCATCTCCTGCTCGCTCTTCATCGCCAGCTCACCGACGGTGGTGATGTTGGCGTTGTTGAGGCAGTTGGCGGCGCGAACCGAGAGTTCGATTTCGTTGACCGACATGTTGAGAAGCTTGCGGAGCTTGTTCTGCTCTTCGCTGACCTCGGACTGCTGGCTGTCGAATTCGAAGACCTCGTCGGTGACGCGATCAAAGACGTCGAGGTGATGCTTGAGGATGGAGCCGGCCTGCTTGAGGGCGGCGTCCGGATCGATGCGGCCATCGGTCCAGATCTCCAAGATCAGCTTGTCGTAATCGGTGATCTGACCGACGCGGGTGGCCTCGACGGAATACTTGACCAGGCGAACGGGCGAGAAAAGGGAGTCGATCGGGATGACGCCGATGGATTGTTCCTCTTTCTTGTTTTGCTCGCCGGGATAGTAACCGCGGCCGGTTTTGATCTCGATTTCGGCGGTGAAGGGACGCGCCTTGTCGAGGGTGCAGATGACTTGATCGGGGTTGACGATGGTGACGTTGGCGTCGGCCTGGATGTCGGCGGCGGTGACGGCACCTTCCTTGTTGACCTTGATCAGGAGGGTGAAGGTGTCGCGTTTCTGGGAAACGAGGAGGACCTTCTTGAGGTTGAGGACGATGTCGGAGACATCTTCCACAACGCCCTCGATGGACTGGAACTCATGCTGCACACCGTCGATCTTGATCGATGAAATCGCGCTGCCCTCGATGGACGAGAGCAGGACGCGACGCAGCGAGTTGCCGATGGTGTGGCCATAACCGGCCTCGAAGGGCTCGGCGATGAACTTGGCGTAGGTGGACGTGGCGCCCTCCTCAACCTTAGTGAGTTTATTGGGCAGTTCGAACTTTCCGAGACGTTTGGGCATGGCGTGGTTGAATACTGCGTATGAAGCGGGGGGAGGGAAACGGCTAGGGGCCGATCCTTAGAAGCGCGAGTAAAACTCGACGATGAGCTGCTCATTCACCTCGGGAACCATTTCCTCGCGGGTGGGCAGACGGTTGACGATGGCCTTGAAGGCCTCGGCGTTGAGGGCGAGCCAGCCGGGGACGGCGCGGGCGCGGTTTTCCTCAAGGTTCTTGGTCACGAGCTGACGGGAGGCGGCGGCATTGCGGACCTCGATCTCGTCGCCGACCTGAACGGCGTAGGAGGCGATGTCCACCTTGTGGCCGTTCACGCGGATGTGACCGTGGCCGACGAGCTGGCGGGCGGCCGCGCGGCTCTTGGCGAAACCAAGAAGATAGATCGTGCTGTCGAGGCGGGTTTCGAGGAGCTGTAAGAAACGCTCGCCGGTGACGCCGCGCTCGCGCTTGGCGGTCTCGAAGGTCTTGCGGAACTGGCGCTCCAGCAAGCCGTAGATGTAGCGGAGCTTCTGCTTCTCGTTGAGGCCGACCGCATACTCGGAGAGCTTGCGACGGAGCTTGGGGCCGTGTTGGCCGGGCGGATAGGGACGACGCTCGAACGCCTTGGTGGCGCCGAAAAGCGGGGTGTTGAAACGACGGCTGAGTCGGGTGGTGGGGCCGGTATAGCGGGCCATGATGAATGCCTATTAGTTAAAGGTTGTAATCCGTAGTGGGAACGCGCGTGGCCTTAGCAACGGCGGCGTTTCTTGGGACGGCAGCCGTTGTGCGGGATAGGCGTGACGTCGATGATGGAGGAGATTTCCAGGCCGATGGCTTGGAGAGCGCGGATGGCGCTGTCGCGACCAAGGCCGGGGCCGGAAACGTGGATGACCACGTCCTTGAGGCCGTGAGCCATGGCGTTGCGGGCGGCGTCCTGGGCGACAACCTGGGCGGCGTAGGCGGTGGACTTGCGGGAACCGCGGAAGTTGCACTTGCCGGCGCTGGACCAGGCGATGACGGCACCCTTCTGGTCGGTGATGGAAACGATGGTGTTGTTGAACGTGGCGGCGATCTTGGCGATGCCGCTGGAAACGTTCTTCGATCCCTTGGCTTTGCGGATCTTAACCGTGCCGAGCTCTTCTTTGAGAAGCTCTTCAGCCGTGGGCTGGCGGGCGACGCCACCGATCAACTCAACGGGCTTCTCGGGCGCGGCAGGCGCGGCGACGGAAGCGGCCTCGGCGGCACCATCAGCCTTGGGGGCTTTGGCGGCGGCAGCGGCGGGGGCTTTCTTGGGAGCCTTCTTGGTGGGCTCGGCGGACTTGGACTCTTCGGCCATAATAGTGGATAAGTTAAAAGGTTACGATTACTTCGCCGGAGCCTTGGTGACACCCACGGTGCGACGCGGGCCCTTGCGGGTGCGGGCGTTGGTCTGGGTGCGCTGGCCGCGAACGGGCAGGCTCTTGCGGTGGCGGATGCCGCGGTAGCAGTTGATCGCCTGGAGGCGCTTCAAGTTACCGGTGAGCTCGCGACGCAGATCGCCTTCGACGACCCACTTGTGCTCGGTGATGACCTGGAGGATCTTGTTAAGCTGCTCCTCGGTCAAAGCCTCGGCACGCGTGTCGGGATGGATGCCGGCTTCGGCGATCACTTGGTCAGCACGGACAGGTCCGATGCCGTAAATATAACGGAGGGAATACGCGACTTTCTTTTTCGCGGGAATCTCTACACCGAGGAGACGTGGCATAGTGGTAGTGGTTTAGGTTGGGAGTTGTAGTGGAAATCTGACGGAAAGTGGTGGGGCTGAAAATCAGCCGAGGGGCGGAACAGTGAGGATCTCGGGGCCTTCCTCACGGGTGAGCACGGTGTGTTCGAAGTGCGCCGAGGGCGTGTTGTCGGTGGTGACTATGGTCCAGCCATCCGAGAGGCATTTCGTGCGGTGGGTGCCGAGGTTCACCATGGGCTCGATCGCGAGTGTCATACCCGGGCGAATCTTGGCGCCGGAACCCTTGCGACCGAAATTCGGTATTTGGGGCTCCTCGTGCATCTCGACTCCGACACCGTGACCAACCAGATCGCGAACGACGCCAAAGCCGTTTTTTTCGCAATGGGTCTGAATCGCATTCGAGATGTCGCCGATACGGTTGCCGACGCGGGCTTGGGCGATGCCAAGAACGAGGGCTTCCTGGGATACGGTCAGCAACTTTTGGATGCGTGGGTCGATCTGGCCAACGGCGACGGTAAAGGCGTTGTCACCGATGTAGCCTTGGTGTTCGACGACGATGTCGAGGGAGATGATGTCGCCATCGCGCAGAACGCGTTTCAGGGAACCAATGCCGTGAACCACCTCTTCGTTAACCGAAAGGCAGGTATGGGCGGGAAATCGACGATCTCCAATTTGGTATCCGAAACACGCGCTACGAGCACCGCGAGACGCGATGAGTTGCTTTGCCACTTGGTCCAAGTCGTAAGTCGTGACGCCGGGCTTCACGTGTTTTCTAAGTTCGTGAAGAACGTAAGCGGCAACCGCGCAGGCCTCGCGCATCCGCGCGATGCCGGTGGCATCTTTGATCGGAATCATAAGCGGGAGACGGAGGCCTCGGCCGTTGCCTCATGCAACAGACCGTGGACGCGGTAGTAATCGGTGAGTGGAGTCTCGGCAGCGCCGGAGACAGGAACGACGGCATCGAGACTTTCGTCTCGGGCGTCGAGCCACTCATCGAGGATACGGGCTTGGAGCAACGTAGCCGGGAAGCCGGTAAGGGCGAATCCCGCATCGGGTTTGCGCGCCATAAACCAGCGTCGCATCAGCGCGACGATAGTTTCGGCGGGGACGGGTGTCCCGCGCTGCTGCGCCAGCCCGGCGGTTTGGCCGAGGGGCGAGCGGCGACAAATCTCCTGGCTTATCAGAGTGCCGGGAGAGACGTGCTCAATGTGCAAAGAACGAAGGTGGTTTGACCAGTCCGGGGACAGGTCATTTTTCAAATCGAGGAACACCAGCTTTGCGGAGCGGTGACTCGCGATGAGAAAAGGGTTTGGAGACGAATCAGACACGAACCGGCCTGTAAAGCAGCTTTTTTAGCTAGCTTGAAAATACTTTACCGCCCAGGCCGCGATACCGATGGCGAAGATCGTGCCGAGGACGAGCCAGAGCTTGCCAACCGTCTGCATGTCAGCGGCTTCGTTCAGCGCGGTGGCGACATTTCCGCTGCGGGCACGGATGCGTCCTTTTTTGAGGAAGCCGTCGTAGTGACGTTGCAGAAGGAAGGTTTCGACCTGTTTCATGGTATCCAAAATCACGCCAACCGTGATCAACATGCCCGTGCCGCCGAAGAAAATCGCGATACGCTGGGGAACATTCAGTTCATACAACAAAATGTCGGGCATGACGGCGATCAGAGTCAGGAAAATCGCACCGGCCAAAGTGAGGCGCGTCATCACGAAATCCAAGAACTGAGCGGTGGGCTCGCCGGGACGAACACCGGGAATGTAGCCGCCATACTTCTTCAAATCGTCAGCAATCTGAATGGGCTTAAACATCACGGAGACCCAGAAGTAGCTGAAGAAGAGAATCAGGAACGCCATGATGGCGTAGTAAGTCCAGTGTCCGCGAAGCAGGTTGTTCGAGAATTCGACCAGGAAAGGCATGTTAAAGGCCGCGCCGATCTGGGAGAATATTTGCTGGGGAAAGAGCAGAATGGCGCTGGCGAAAATCACCGGCATGACGCCCGAGTAATTTACCTTGAGGGGCAGGAAGGAATTCTGGCCGCCCATGACTTTGTTACCCACCACGCGCTTGGCGTATTGGACGGGGATTTTGCGCTGGCCCTGCACGACCGCGATCAACCCCATGGTGACGACTAGGAAAAGCACGAGCATGACGATCAACTGAGGTGCTCCGAGGCCCTTCACGCCAACGGCGGGATTAATCAAGGTCCAGAGGGTCTGCATCGCACCGGGAATATCAGCCAAAATACCGACCGTAATCAGGAGAGACGTGCCATTGCCGATGCCGCGAGCGGTGATTTGTTCACCCAACCACATAAGTACCATCGTGCCGGCGGTGAGGAAAATCACCGAGGTCAGCAAAAAAGTCGTATGATTCGCTATCACGATGGCTCCGTAGGTGTTTACATCGTAGCCTTGGAACAAACGCTGGGGATTTTCCAAGGTGAGAATAAGGAGTGCGCCTTGAATCAAACAGATGATGACCGTGGCGTAGCGGGTGTATTGGGTCAGTTTCTGACGTCCAACGTCGCCTTCCTGCTGGAGCCGGCTCAGCGCGGGCACCACGGCGCTCATGAGCTGGAAAATGATGGATGCGCTAATAAAGGGCATGATACCCAGCGCAAAGACGGCACCTTTCAAAAGCGCGCCGCCGGTGAACATATTGTACAACCCGACGACTGCGCCGCCGGCGCCAGCCACATTGGCGGCGAAAAAGTCCTGCAAGGGCTTGGGATCAAGACCGGGCAGCGGGATGTGCGCACCGACGCGGGCCACAAAGAGAAGCGCAAGGGTGTAAAAGATACGGGAGCGAAGCTCGGGAATCTTTAGTGAATTGGTAAAGGCGGAGAACACGGTGGGAAAAGGATAGTGGTCGGAAAACGGAAATGGGCGGGGGCGCTTTGAGGCGCTCACCCGCCCATGGAAGGCGTCAAGTCACAGATTCGTGACCGATTCGCGACATGGACGCGGCGCGCTTAGGCGGCGATGATGGCCTGGCCACCGGCTGCCTCGATCTTGGCCTTGGCGGATTCGGAGAACTTGGCCGCCGTGACCTTGATCGCGCGGGTGATTTCGCCGTTGCCCAAAACCTTGACGGCCTTGGAGCCACCACGGATCAAACCCGCGTCAACCAAAACGGTGACGTTGATCTCGGCGATAGAGGCATCCAAAGCAGCGAGATCGCTGACATTGACGACCGGAAACTCGACGCGGAAGTTGTAGTTATTAAAACCGCGATGGGGGAGCTTACGATAAAGGGGCATCTGGCCGCCTTCGAAGCCGGGGCGGATAGAGCTGCCGGAGCGGGCGGTCTGGCCCTTGCCACCGCGACCGGAGGTCTTGCCGTGGCCGCCACCTTCGCCGCAACCGACGCGCTTCTTGCGATGAATCGCGCCTTTAACGTTCTTAAGTTCGTGTAATTTCATGACTGATTTTCCTAAGGAATGCGCCCCGACCGATATTAGATTCGGCCGGGACTCGGATTATTATTTGTGCAGAGAAGCTCAGGCCTTGCGGGCGTTGGCGTAGTCTTCTGCGGTCTTGAGCTGAAGGAGAGCGGCTACCGTGGCGTTGACCACCGCGATGTGATTGCTGCTGCCCATGGACTTGGTAAGCACGTTCTTGACGCCGGCGGCTTCAAGCACGGCGCGCACCGCGCCACCGGCGATGAGGCCGGTACCGGTGGTGGCGGGCTTCAGGAGGACTTTGCCGCCGTCGAAGGTTCCGAAAACCTCATGGGGGATGGTGTCACCCTTGAGCTTGACGGAGAACATGTGCTTCTTGGCACCTTCGGTGGACTTCTTGATGGCGTCGGGAACTTCGTTGGCGCGGCCATAGCCGACACCGATCTTGCCGGCGCGATCACCGACGACCGCGATGGCGGCGAAGGAGAAGCGACGACCGCCCTTAACGACCTTGGCGCAGCGGTTGATGAAAACGACCTTTTCGAAGAGGCCGGAATCATCCTTCTGCTGGTCACGGTTATCGCGACGGGGGCCGCGGGGGCCACGGGGAGGACGGCCCTCATTGTTGCCGCCGGCGGGAGGAGTGGGAATGCTCATTTGTAAGGATTAGAAGGTAAGACCACCGGCGCGAGCGGCCTCGGCAAAGGCTTTGACCTTGCCGTGATAAAGAGCGCCCGAGCGGTCAAATACGACCGACTCGATGCCAGCGGCCTTGGCCTTGGCGGCAAACGACTCGCCGAGGGCCTTGGCACCGGCGAGATTGGCGGCGAGCTTCTGCTTGCGCAGGTCGGCGTCGAGGCTGGAGAGGAATACGAGGGTGGTGCCGGTGTCGTCGTTCACAGCCTGGGCATAGATATGCTTGGAGGAGAACTTGACGGCGAGGCGGGGGCGGGCGGAGGTGCCAAACACCTTTTTGCGAATGCGCCAGCGGCGCTTCTGAAGGAGATCGGCTTTGCGGATAGTGTTCATGGCTTAAGCGGCCTTGGTAAAAGTTAGTGTAATGGAAGAGTGACGGTGATTTTGATCCCTTCTGGAATATCGAACAGGATGGGGTGCGAGTAACCCAACGCGAGGTCGAGTTGCTTGCCCTTGAGCGCGGCTTTGAAGCCGACGCCCTGGATTTCGAGATCCTTGACGAAGCCGTCGGATGCTCCCTTGACCATGCCGGCGATCACCGAACGAGCGGTGCCGAACATGGCGCGGGAAAAGCGGGAGTCTTCCAAGGGAGCGACGCTCACTTTGGAATCAGCCTGGGTGATGGAAACGACCGGAGCAAAGGTGCGGGAGACCTTGCCCTTGGGTCCCTCGACCGAGACCGTGGTGTTTTTGATGTCCACCTTGACCTTGGCGGGAATGATTACGGGGATTTTGCCTACGCGTGACATGTGGGTGGCTCCGGGTTACCAAACGTTGCAAACATACTCGCCACCCAGCTTTTCGCGGCGGCAGTCTTGATCCTTCTTCAAACCCTTGGATGTCGAGAGGATGGCGATACCGAGGCCGTTAAGCACGCGGGGGATGTCGGAGTAGCCGACATAGAGGCGACGACCTGGGGTCGAGACGCGGGAAAGGTTGGTAAACGCGGGGGCGTTATCCACGTACTTCATCTTCACGACGACGGTTTTGTGACCGAGTTTGTCGGCGCCGGTGGAGACTTCGGAGACGTAGCCTTCGTTCTTAAGGATAACCGCGAGGCTCTCCTTGAGGTTGGAGTGTGGCGAGACACACTCGGCCAAACCGGCGCGCGCAGCATTGCGCAGGCGGGTGAGGAAATCGCTGACGGGATCTGTCATGTTTCTTGGATGTTTAGGTTTAGGCAGCCGCGCGGGTCATATCCAATCCTGCTTGCGCAGGATTAACCCCCGTGGGCGGAAAAGTTTACCAAGAGGACTTGGTAACGCCGGGAATCTTGCCGTTGAGAGCAAGCTCGCGGAAAGTAATACGGGAAACGCCGAACTTGCGGATGAACGCACGAGGACGACCGGAAAGGTTGCAACGATTGCGCACGCGGATGGGCGAGGAGTTCTTAGGCAGCTTCTGCAACGCTTTCGAGGCGGCGAAAAACTCTTCGTTGGTCGCGTTCGGGTTGATCAGAGCGGCCTTGAGCTCGGCGCGTTTGGCGGCGAACTTGGCAACGAGCGCTTTGCGTTTTTCGTTGCGGTTGATGGCGGAGGTCTTGGGCATGGCGGGAAATTTATGATTTAAAATTAATGATTTATGATTGGAGAGCCGTTTGCTCGGCGTGATTTGCGAGTGCCGGAGCAATCATAAATCACAAATCATAGATGATAAATAATTAGGCGGCGGCGGTGGCCTTGGCGGCCGCATCGGCGGCCTGCTGGGCCTCGGTGCGACGGAAGGGCATACCGAGGAGCTTGAGCAACTCGCGACCTTCTTCGTCAGATTCAGCCGAAGTGACGATGTTGATGTCGAGGCCCATGGTCTTCTTGACGTTTTCAACCACGATCTCGGGGAAAATGGTGAAGTCGTTGATACCAAGGGCATAGTTGCCTTGACCATCGAGCTTGGAGTGAACGCCGCGGAAGTCGCGGATGGTGGGCAAGGCAACCGCGATGAGGCGGTAGAGGAACTCCCACATCGCATCACCGCGGAGGGTGACGTGCGCGCCAACGAATTGACCCTGGCGAAGTTTGAAATTGGAAATTGCCTTCTTGGACTTGGCCAAAACGGCTTTTTGACCGGCAATCGCGGAGAGATCGCGCTGAATGTCAGAGATTTGGTTTTTGTCGGCCTCGGCGTCGATGCCGGTGTTGAGGCTGATCTTGGTCAACTTGGGTACTTCGTGCTTGTTTTTGTAGCCACGGGACTTAACCAGGGCTGGAACGATTTGCTCGTAGTAATGCTGCTTAAGGAAGGGAGTGCGTTTGGTGCTCATTTTGGATGGTGTTACCGCCGGATTGCCGAACCGACGACCTTGAGTGTTTTAGAATTAGGGAGGAAGAGAGGGACGAAAAGGGGCGAGGTTACGCGAAGGCACCCCGCCCCTAGCAAGCACTTAATATAAAATCAGGCTTTGGAAACGGCCGCGCGCTTCTTGGAAGCATCGAAACGGCTCTTGAGCTGGAGGTTGGAAGCGTGGATCGAACCTTCGCGCTCAACGATCGCGCCGTTCGGATTCTCCTGCGACTTCTTGAGGTGGCGCTTGATCATGCCGACGCCTTCGACGCGGACGCGCGATTTGGCGGCGAGCAGCTCAAGAACCTTGCCGGACTTGCCCTTGTGGGAACCGGCGATGACGACGACCTCGTCGTTGCGTTTGATATGGAAGGGAGTGGGCATGTTAGAGGACCTCCGGGGCGAGCGAGATGATCTTCATGAAGTTCTTCGCGCGCAGTTCGCGGGCGACGGGGCCGAAGATGCGGGTGCCCTTGGGATTGCCGTCGGCACCGATGATGACGATGGCGTTGGAATCAAAGCGCAGGTAGGAACCATCCGCGCGGCGGACGGGAGCCTTGGTGCGAACAACGACGGCCTTGGCGACTTCACCTTTTTTAACGGTGGCTTCGGTGCCGGAGTCTTTGATGTGGACGGTGATGATGTCACCGACGCCGGCCGTGGTGGTGTTCTGGCCTTTTTTGCTGATCATGGCGGCCTTGCGGGCACCGGTGTTGTCAGCGACTTCGAGAATGGAGCGGAGTTGGATCATGGTCTGGGTTCTCCTGAATTAAGCCTTGATGGCGGCGGCCACATCGGCCTCGGAGACGGCGGCGACATCAGCGATGATGGCGCGCTCGAGCACGTTGATCACGCGCCAGCGCTTGAGGCGGCTGATCGGGCGGGTCTCCATGATCTCAACCTTGTCGCCAAGGTGGGTCTCGTTCTTCTCGTCGTGAACGTGCACAACGGTCTTGCGGTTGATGACCTTCTGGTAGCGGGGATGCGGAACCTTGAAGGGCACGGTCACCTTGATGGATTTGTCACCAGAGCGGCTGGTGACGTTACCAATAAGGGTTTTGCGATTATTGCGGGCGGGAGTGGACATGTTGATTTTCCTCGGTGTAAGGCGCTTTAGGCGGCCTTCTGGGTCTTTACGGTTTCGAGGCGGGCGATGTCCTTGCGGAGCGAGCGGAGCTCGTGGGTCTTCTCGACCTGGCCGGTCTGCTTGCGCAGGCGGAGGGAGAGGAGCTTTTCGCGGGTCTCGTTGAGTTTGGCGGTGATTTCAGCCGCGGAGAGGTCGCGGATTTCTTTGGCGGTCATATTAAGGTTCTCCGGGTTAAATTAGGCAGCGGTGCCTTCGCGGACGATGAAGCGGCACTTGAAGGGCAGCTTGGCGTCGGCGAGGCGGAACGCCTCTTTGGCGATGGTGGCGGGAATGCCGGCGAGCTCAAAAAGGATGAGGCCGGGTTTGACTTGGGCGACGTAGTATTCAACCGCGCCTTTACCGGAACCCATTCGAACTTCGGCTGGTTTCTTGGTAACGGGCTTGTGGGGGAATACGCGGATCCAGAGTTTGCCCTTGCGCTTGAGGTGGCGGGCAATGGTGACGCGGGCGGCCTCGATCTGGCGGCCGGTCATAGGGCCACGAGTGAGGGATTGAAGACCGAATTCACCGAAAGCGAGGGTGTTACCGCGCTTGGCATTGCCAGCGAGGGATCCCTTTTGGGACTTGCGGTATTTGGTGCGGGCGGGAGCGAGAGCCATGATGGTTTTCTCCTTTTATAAGATTGGTGGTGGTGGACGGGTGAAAGAGGTCGCTTAGGCGGCGGTCTCTTCTTTCTTCAGGATCCAGCACTTGACGCCGATCTTGCCGTAAAGGGTCTTGGCCTCGAAGAAGCCGTAGTCGATGTTCTCGCGGAGGGTGTGCAGGGGCACGCGGCCCTTGCGCTGCCACTCGCGGCGAGCGATGTCGGAGCCGCCGAGACGACCCGAGCATTGGATACGAATACCTTCAGCGCCGAGGCTCATGGCGGTTTCGACGGCTTTTTTCATGGCACGACGGAAAGCGATGCGGCGCTCAAGCTGGAGTGCTACGTTCTCGGCAACGAGACCGGCCTCGATTTCAGGCTTCTTGATCTCTTGGATGTCGAGCAGCACTTCCTTGCCGGTGAGTTTGGCGAGGTCGGCCTTTATGATTTCGACTTCGGCGCCCTTGCGGCCGATGACGATACCGGGACGGGCGGTGTAAATCTTGACGCGAACGCGGTTAGAAGCGCGCTCGATGAAGATCTTTGGCACGGAGGCAGCCTTGAGCTTCTCCATCAGGGTGCTGCGGATCAGCTGGTCCTCAAGGAGCAGTTTGGCGAAGTCCTTCTTGGTAGCATACCAGCGGGACTGCCAGTTGCGACGGACGGCGAGACGAAAGCCGGTGGGATTGGTTTTTTGGCCCATGGTGGTAAGTCTTAGTTGGTTTGGCCGTCAGAGAGGACGACGGTGATGTGGCTCTGCTTCTTGCGGCGGGGGGCGGCGGTGCCGCGCGCGGCGGCCTTGAAGCGCTTCAAGACCGGACCTTGATCGACGTAGGCGGTCTTAACGAAGAGGCTGTCCGACGAGAGATTGTTGTTGTTCTCGGCGTTGGCGATGGCGCTCTTGAGCGTCTTGTTAATGAGCTGAGCAGACTTACGCGGGATGAGCGCGAGATACTCGGACGCCGCGACGGCGGGGCGACCAGTGATGGTGCGAACGACTTCGCGGACCTTTTTAGGGGACATGCGAGCGTTGCGGGTGATTGCGATGACTTCCATGGGATGAGATTCCTTTTTAGAGGCGACAGCAGCCGGGGAACGAGTCCCCTGCCCTGTCCTTTTAGTGTAGTTTATTTTCGAGCTGAAACAGTTTTGACGGCCACAGTGTCTCCGATTTGAAGACTGAGGCCGGGAGTGAGGTCCAAGATGAGAGCGCTGGCATTTCGGTCACGAAGATCAACCAATAAAAGCTGACCTAAATTTTCGCCGGAGCGAAAAACCGAACAAACCATACCTTGCCGTAAGCCTGCCTCAAAGCCGTTATCAAGGATAACGAGATCGGTAGCAGGCAATTGAGCGATATGGCTGATCTGTGCTTGGCCAACGGAGCGTTCGACCGTGATTTCGGCCATCGCCGTGCCGTTGAGCAGAAGCGCAACGGAGACGACGGAAATAAGCCGAAATACTGACGAAGACATTGGCAAAGAACAGGTACGCCAGAAACTTAGATTTCCTTGCGGGTCATACCACCGTGCGCCTTGAACACGCGGGTGGGCGAAAACTCGCCGAGCTTGTGACCGACCATGTTTTCGGTGACATAAACGGCAACGAAAGCCTTGCCGTTGTGTACGTTAAACGTGTGGCCGATAAAATCGGGAGTGATGGTCGAACGACGGGACCAGGTTTGAATGGGCTTCTTGTTCTTCGTCGCGACAGACTTCTCGATCTTCTCGAGCAGGTGATAATCGACGAAGAAGCCTTTTTTGATGGAGCGGGCCATGGTAGGAGTGCGGTAAGGTTACTTCTTGCCGCGTGGCTTGCGGCCGTTGTGGCGAACGAGGATTTGGCTGTTCGAGGGCTTCGAACGTTTGCGAGTGGGGAAACCCTTCGCGAGCTGGCCCCAGGGGGACACGAGATGTTGGCGACCGCCACCACCCTTGGATTTACCCTGACCACCACCGTTGGGGTGATCGACGGGATTCATGGTGACACCACGTTGACGTGGGCGCTTGCCGAGCCAGCGGTTACGACCGGCCTTGCCGAGCGACTTGTTCATGTGGTCGCCATTGCCGACTTCACCGATGGTGGCGCGGCACTTGGGGTTGACCAAACGGATTTCGCCGGAAGGCATCTTGAGCTGGGCCACGCCGTTTTCGACGGCGATGAGCTCGATCGAGGTGCCGGCGGTGCGGCCCAACTGAGCGCCGCGACCAGGGATCAGCTCCACGCAATGCAGCTTGGTGGAAGGGGGAATGATCTCGAGAGGGAAGTTGTTACCGACGATGAAATCGTTGGTGGTGGCTTTGTTAGAGGTCACCACGGTGTCGCCGATCTTCATGCCGTTGGCGGCGATGATGTAGGCCTTGTCACCATTGGTATAGGTGATCAGGGCCAGACGGGCGGAACGATTGGGATCGTACTCGATGGCCTGCACGGTGGCGGGAACATCGAGAAGGGCGCGCTTGAAATCGACGATGCGATGGAGGCGCTTGTGACCGCCGCCACGACGGCGGCTGGTGACGCGACCGTTGTTGTTACGGCCGCCAGACTTGGGCTGGGAGTAGGTCAGGGACCGTTCCGGGCGTTTGTCGGTGATGGACTCATCCTTGTTCAGCACGGTGAAGCGCAGCGAAGGAGTGAGGGGACGGAAGGATTTGAGAGCCATGTTGGGTGGTTCCTTAGTTGGTGGTGATCAGGCTCAGACGAGCTCGATCTTGTCACCGGCCTTGAGCGTCACGATGGCCTTCTTGATGACAGAAGTGGTCGTGGGGCGGCCGGAACGGGTGCGCTTGGGCTTGCCCGCGATGGTTTGGGTGTTCACGCGGACGACGCTGACCTTGAAGGTCTTTTCGACGGCGGCGGCGATCTGGTGCTTGGTGGCCTTGGTGGCTACCTCGAAGGTATATTGACCGAGATCGGCGGAGAGGCCGCTAGCCTTCTCCGTGAGACGGACTTGTTTGAGGACGGCGAGGGCGTTCATTAGTTCTTACCTCCATTGACGCGGGCGATGATCTTTTCGAGACCCTTGGTGCTGACGATGATGCGCTTATATTGCGCGAGATCCTTGGAATTGAGCTTGGCGGCCTCTTGCAGAGAAACGCGGGCGATATTCCGGGCGGCCTGGGCGGCCTCGACGGTGAAGGTGTCGTCAACGATCAAGATCTTGCCGGAAGGCGCGATGCGACCGATGACTTCGTTGATCAACTTGGTCTTGGGCTGGGCGACGCTCCAGGCCTCGATGACATCGATCTCGCCGGCGACGGCGCGATCAAAGAGAGCACGGGAGAAGGCCAGCGACTTAACCTGGGTGTTGATCTTCTTGTTGTAGTCGCGGGGCTTGGGGCCGAAGACGACACCACCGCCGACCCACAGGGGGGAGCGTATGGAGCCGGCGCGGGCGCGTCCGGTGCCCTTTTGGCGCCAGGGCTTTTTGCCGCCGCCGGACACTTCGCCACGGGTTTTCGTGGAATGGGTGCCGAGACGGGCGTTTGCGTTGATGGCGACGATCACTTCCTTGAGGGCTTGGACACCGCGATCTCCCTCGAATTGAGGAATATCGGCGAAGTCTTGCTCGCGGGAGGTTTTACCGTCGGCGCTGTAAACTTTGAGTTTCATGGGTGGCGTTCTCCTTTACTTGGCGCCCTTGGGCTGACCCTTGATGGCGGTGCGGACGATGACGTCGTCGCCGTTGGCGCCAGGGATAGCTCCCTTGACGAGGATGAGATTCTTGTCGGCAACGATCTTCACCACGGTGAGGTTCTGAAGGGTGCGCTTCACTTGGCCCATGTGGCCAGGCATGGCCTGGTTCTTCCACACGCGGCCGGGGGTCTGGCGCATGCCGACCGAGCCGATGCGGCGATGGAACATCGAACCGTGCGTGGCGGGACCGCCGGCGACACGGAAGCGTTTAACCACACCCGCGAAGCCTTTGCCCTTGGTGATACCAGTGATATCAACGAGCTGGCCTTCTTTAAAGGCCTCGACGGTGACGACGTCACCAGCCTTCTGGGTAGGGGTCTCGGCAAGGCGAACCTCGCTGAGGACACGGGGGGCATACTCGAGACCGGCCTTTTTGGCGTGGTTGAGTTCAGCCTTGGAGGCATTCTTGGCTTTTTGGGCCGAGAAGCCGAGCTGGACGGCATTGTAACCGTCGATTTCGAGGGTCTTGACCTGGACCACAGAATTGGGTCCGGCTTCGACTACGGTGACGGGGACGAGGACGTTTTGAGCGTCATAGACCTGCGTCATCCCGATCTTTTTACCTATAAGGGTCTTGATCATGGCTAAGCGGTAGGTGGAGGGTTTCCGTTTCGTGAGACCTACATTAACGTTTCCGGTGAAAGTCACCGGATGGCGCTAAACTGTTGGACTGAAAAGGCTAGGTGGTGAGTATACGACGACTCGTAACTTACACGTTGATGGTGATGTCCACGCCGGACGGGAGGTTGAGCTTCTTCAGCTCGTCCACGGTCTGGGCGGTGGGCTCGATGATGTCGATGAGGCGCTTGTGGGTGCGGCTCTCGAACTGCTCCATGGACTTCTTGTCCACGTGCGGGGAACGGTTGACGGTCAGCTTCTCGATGTGAGTCGGGAGCGGAACGGGACCAGAGACGCGGGCGCCGGAGCGCTTCGCGGTCTCAACGATCTCCAAGGCAGACTGATCGATGACACGATAGTCATAGCCCTTGAGACGAATGCGGATTTTTTGGCCTTTCATGGCAGAAAAGAACGAAGGTTTAGGTACGAGCGGGACCCTTGGCGTTGGTCTCCACAATCTTAGCGAGAAGCTGGTTAGGAACCTGCTCGAAATGAGATGGCGTAATCGAGGCGGAGGCGCGGCCCTTGGAGAGCGAGCGGATGTCCGTCACGTAGCCGAAAAGGTTTTCCAGAGGAACGGCCGCGCTGATGATACAAGCGCCGTTCTTGTTTTCCATGCCTTGGATGGTGCCGCGACGACGATTTACGTCGCCAATCAAGTCGCCTTGATACTCTTCCGGAGTGGTCACTTCGACACCCATGATGGGTTCGAGCAAGATGGGCTTGGCATTCTTCATGGCGTCCTTGAACGCGAAGATACCCGCCATCTTGAAGGCCATTTCTGACGAGTCGACCTCGTGGAAGGAACCGTCCTTGATGCGAACAATCGCGTCAACGACCGGGAAGCCGGCGACGACGCCGTTGTTGGCGGCTTCGTTGATGCCATCGGTGGAAGGCTTGATAAATTCCTTAGGAATGGAACCACCGACCGTCTCGTTGATAACTTCGATGCCCTTGCCTTTTTCGTTGGGCTCGATGGTGACGACGACGTGGCCGTATTGACCCTTACCACCGGACTGACGGACGAATTTGCCTTCGCCCTCAGCGGACATGGTGATGGTTTCGCGATAAGCGATTTGGGGCTTACCGGAGGTCGCCTCGACCTTGAACTCACGCTTCATGCGATCGACGATGATTTCGAGGTGAAGCTCGCCCATGCCGGAGAGAATCGTCTGGCCGGTGTCTTGATCCGTCTTAACGCGGAGAGTAGGATCTTCGGCAACTAAACGCTGCAGCGCCATACCGAGCTTCTCTTGGTCAGCCTTGCTGTTTGGCTCGATGGACATCGAGATAACAGGCTCGGGGAAGGAAGGCGGCTCGAGGCGGATGTCGGCATCCTCATGGCAGAGCGTGTCACCGGTGATGACCTCCTTAACGCCCACCATGGCGCAGATGTCGCCAGAGTAAGCGATGTCGATCTCTTCGCGGTCCATGGCGCGCATGAGCACGAGACGGGAAACGCGCTCCGAGCGACGAGTGCGGGGATTGTAAACCGGGGTGCCCTTGTGCAAGGCACCGGTGTAAACGCGGAAAAAAACGAGCTTGCCGACGAACGGGTCGGTCCAAAGTTTGAACGCGAGACCGGCGAGCTTGGCTTTGTCATCAGGCTTGATGCCAACGAGTTCGCCATCGCTGTTATGCCCCATCATGGGAGGCAGGTCGAGCGGGCAAGGCAGGTAGTTGACGACGCAATCCAAGAGACGCTGCACGCCCTTTTTCTTGAAAGCCGAACCGGGAATAACACCGGTGAACTTCATCGAAACCGTGGCTTTACGCACGGCCACCATGAGCTCGGGAGCTAAGATGGTTTCGCCGTTCAAATAGCGTTCGGCCAAGACATCATCGAAGTCGGAAACGGCCTCGATCAGCTTCTCGCGGTATTCCTTGGTCTGGGCGACCAGGTTTTCGGGAATCGGATGCTGTTTGGGATCGAGATCCATGTTGAGGGGATCCTCGAACATGTAGGCGATCTCTTGGACCAGATCGACCACGCCAACGAAGTTCTCTTCGTTACCGATAGGAATAAAGAGCGGGTGGGCGTTGGCCTTTAGCTTCTCGCGCATCTCGTCGATGGCGCGGAAGAAATTAGCGCCGGTGCGGTCCATCTTGTTGATGAAAGCAACGCGGGGAACGCCATACTTATTGGCTTGGCGCCAAACGGTTTCGGACTGGGGCTGGACTCCGGCTACGGCGCAGAATACGGCAACGGCACCGTCGAGAACACGCATGGAGCGTTCGACCTCGGCGGTAAAGTCAACGTGTCCGGGAGTGTCGATGATGTTGATGCGCTGCTTGATACCCTTCCATGGACCACAGGAAGCGTTCCAGGCACAAGAAATGGCGGCAGCGGTGATCGTGATACCACGCTCGCGCTCCTGCTCCATCCAGTCGGTGACGGCGGTGCCTTCATGCACTTCACCCATCTTATGGACGGCACCGGAATAAAAGAGAATGCGCTCGGAGGTGGTCGTCTTGCCGGCGTCGATGTGAGCGGCGATGCCGATGTTACGCGTCCATTCCAAGGGAAACGGACGATCCTTGGAGTTGGCGGGCGAGATTTTCGCCTTATCGGTAACGATGGTGATTACTGGAGATTCGTCGGACATAGTCGCGGGAGTCGAGGGAGAGCAGGTGCGGTCAGAGATTACCAGCGAAGGTGAGCAAAGGCGCGATTGGCCTGGGCCATCTTGTGGGTATCTTCCTTCTTCTTCACCACGTTGCCGGTGTTGTTATAGGCATCGACGATTTCAGCGGCGAGGGCGTCCTTCATCGGCAGACCCTTACGGCCGGCGGCAGCAGTCACGATCCAGCGAAGCGCGAGGGACTCTTGGCGCTCGTAGGAAATTTCGATTGGAACCTGATAAGTGGCACCACCGACGCGGCGGCTCTTCACTTCGAGGCGGGGGCGGGCGTTTTCCAAAGCACCGATCAAGAGATCAACGGGGTCGCCCTTTTGCAGCTTCTCGGAGACTTTCTCGAAAGCACCGTAAACGATACGTTCAGCGAGATTCTTTTTGCCCGACTGCATGACCACGTTGACCAAGTGGGCAACAAGGACGCTGCTGTAGCGGGAATCGGGGGTGGCCTGACGCTTAGTGGCGCGGTGACGGCGTGACATTTTTTAAAGTGCTTAAGGGCTATGGTGAGGAACGAGTTACTTCTTGGCTGCCTTGGGGCGCTTAACGCCGTACTTGGAGCGGGAGCGACGACGCTTTTCGACGCCGGTGGCGTCCAAAGTGCCGCGAACGATGTGGTAACGAACACCAGGCAAGTCCTTCACGCGGCCGCCGCGCACGAGGACGATTGAGTGCTCTTGAAGGTTATGGCCTTCATCGGGAATGTAGGAGATAACCTCATTGCCGTTCGTGAGGCGCACCTTGGCGACCTTACGGATGGCGGAATTGGGCTTCTTGGGGGTGCGGGTCATGACCTGCACGCAGACGCCACGGCGGAACGGATTGTTGTCCAGGGCGGGGGACTTGGACTTGGCGCGCACCTGGCGACGGCCTTTGCGCACGAGTTGATTGATGGTAGGCATGACGATTAAAAACGCTGGGAAATAGGGAAAAGACGACAAACCTGCGATTCTGAGAAATTCGGTGCAAGCGAAATTTCCTAGAATCGCAAATTTTATCCGGCCACCTTTCGCCAGAGGCCAAAGGCAGTGGTATTTGAGGGTTCGATACTACAGCCGGATGAGAGAGCCGGCGGGAAGTTTCGATGAATTGGTTATCCAATCAGTGGACGCAGACGCAAGGCAAGCGATATTTGACTCACACCTAAAAAAGGCTGCTTTTCAGAGGTGAATTTCGTATTCAGCTTAAGCTTACAAGTGAGTCATTGACCTTTGGAACGCTAAAAAAGGCCGCCCGTTGAGGGGCGGCCTTTCGCGATTGGTTGGGAACGAGCTTAGCTCGCCTCGACCGCGACGGTCTCTTCAGCCTCGGCCCCGAAGGGAAGACTGATGCGCACCTTTTTGTAGGTGGGCAAACCGGTGCCGGCGGGGATGAGATGGCCCATGATGACGTTCTCCTTGAAGCCGCGGAGATTGTCGATCTTGCCCAAGGTCGAGGCGTCGGTGAGGACGCGGGTCGTCTCTTGGAAGCTCGCGGCCGAGATGAAGCTTTCGGTCTCGAGCGAGGCCTTGGTAATACCGAGCAGGATGGGCTCGGCCTCGGCGGGCTTGCCGCCGGCCTCCTCGATGCGACGGTTCTCGAAGAGGAAGGTGGTGCGGTCCACCTGCTCGCCCCAGAAGTATTCGCTGTCACCTGGATCGGTGATACGAACCTTGCGGAGCATCTGGCGGATGATGATCTCGATATGCTTATCGTTGATCGTCACACCTTGCAGACGGTACACCTCCTGCACCTGGCCGATGAGGAACTCGTAGAGCGCGGCAGGCCCTAGGATCTCCAGAATCTCATGCGGATCGGCGGAGCCTTCCGTAAGATGCTGACCTTTGGTAACGAGATCGCCCGGCTGGACGATGATGTGTTTGCCGGCGGGGATGAGATGCTCCTCTTCCTGGGCGGTATCGGGGTTGCGGACGACGAGCTTCCGCTTGCCGCGCAGGGTTCCCTCGAAGGACACGATGCCTTCGATGCGGGCCATCTCGGCGGCATCCTTCGGACGGCGAGCTTCGAAGAGCTCGGCCACGCGAGGGAGACCACCGGTGATGTCCTTGGTCTTGGAAGCCTGACGGGGAGTCTTGGCCAAGAGCGCACCGGGTTGGATGTCGTCGCCTTCGTTCACCACGATCTGGGCACCGACGGGAATCGAGTAGGCGGCGATGGCTTTGTTGGCGCCGTCGCGGATTTCGATCTGAGGATTGAGGTCTTCCTTGTGCTCGATAACCACGATGGCGATGCGTCCGGTGGCTTCGTCGAGCTCGCGCTTAACGGTGACGCCGGTGATCATATCCTTAAACGCGAGCGTCCCCCCCTTTTCGGAGAGCACGGGAACGTTGTAAGGATCCCACTGGGCGAGAATTTCGCCCTTCTTGATCTGCTCGCCGTCGCCTACAGGCAACACGGAGCCGACCACGATGTTGTAGGTCTCAAGTTCGCGGTCTTCGTTGTCCAAGATCTGGATGGAACCAGTCTTATTGAGAACAATGGACGCGCCCTCGGCGACTTCCACGAGGCGGAGGCCCTTGTATTTGATCTTCCCGCCCACGCGGACGCGAACTTCGGGAGTCTTGAAACCGCCGGAAGCGACGCCACCGATGTGAAACGTACGCATGGTGAGCTGCGTGCCGGGCTCGCCGATCGACTGGGCGGCGATAATGCCAACCGAGTCACCGACTTTCGCAACCTTGTTGGTGGCGGGATTGATGCCGTAGCACTTGGCGTCGATGCCGAGCGGGCTGGTCGAGCTGAGAGGCGACATGATCTTGATACGCTCCACGCCAGCTTCCACAATCGTTGTGGCGATTTCTTCGCTGATAAGTTCACCGGAGCCGACCAAAACCTGGGAAGGATCGAGCGGGTTGACGACATCGTCCGAGCTGAAACGACCGACAATACGGTCGCGCAGGGAAACGATTTCGTCGTCACCTTCCACGATGGCCTTCTTCCAGATGCCATCGCGCGCACCGGAATCTTCTTCGGCGATAACCACATCCATGGCGACGTCGCACAGTTTACGGGTGAGGTAACCGGCGTCGGCGGTCTTGAGGGCGGTGTCGGCGAGACCCTTGCGGGCACCGTGGGTCGAGATGAAGTATTCGAGAACGGTGAGACCTTCGCGGAAGGACGAGAGAATGGGGCGTTCGATGATTTCGCCGGAGGGCTTGGCCATAAGACCGCGGGCGCCGCACAGCTGGCGGACCTGCTGCTTGTTACCACGCGCACCGGAGTCCATCATGACGAACACCGGGTTAACCTCGGGTTTGCCGTCGTTGGTCTCGAGCTTGGCGAATACTTCCTTGGCGATCTTGTCGGTTACGCCGGTCCAGATATCGATGACCTTGTTGTAACGTTCGCCATCGGTGATGATACCCTTGGAGAACTGGGCTTCGACCTCGGTGATGCGACCGCGAGCTTCCTTCACGATATCCTTTTTGGACTCGGGGATGATCATGTCGTCGATACCGATGGAGATACCGGCCTGCATGGCGGTCTGGAAACCGAGCTCCTTGAGCTTATCGAGCGTCTCAACCACGATGACATCGGTCGTGACCTTGGTGGTCGCGAGGATGATGTCGCCGAGCTTGCCCTTGGGCACAGGGAAATTCACGAAACCGAGACCTTCGGGCCAGATTTGGTTGAAGATCACGCGGCCAACGGTGGTGCGCAGGATGCGCTTTTCCTTGTTGCCGTAAACGGTGTCGCGCCCGAAGTCGGGGTTGGGTACGTCGATCCAATCGTGGAACTTGAGTGCGCCGTCCGCCTTGACGTAGAGCACCTCGTGGAGACCGGAAAGGAGGGGAACATGCACGTCGGGTGCAGCCTTCTTGCGGGGCTCGATGGTGAGGTAGTAAGCGCCGAGAACGATGTCCTGCGAGGGGGTCAAGATGACCTTACCTGAGGAAGGCGAGAAGATGTTGCTGGTCGCCATCATGAGGAGTTTGCACTCCATCACGGCCTCTAGGGAGAGGGGGACGTGGACAGCCATCTGGTCGCCGTCGAAGTCGGCGTTGTAAGCGGTACACACCAAGGGGTGAACGCGAATGGCTTCGCCCTCGATGAGCACCGGTTCGAAGGCTTGGATCGAGAGACGGTGAAGCGTAGGGGCGCGGTTCAGGAGAACCGGGTGGCCCTTGGTGACTTCCTCCAGGATGTCCCAAACCTCGGGGGACTTCTTCTCAATCATCTTGCGCGCGCCGCGAACGGTGTGCACGAAGCCGAGCTCTTTGAGGCGGCGGATGATGAAGGGTTCGAAGAGGACGAGGGCCATCTTCTTGGGCAGGCCGCATTGGCTGAGCTTGAGCTCAGGACCGATGACGATCACAGAACGACCGGAGTAGTCCACGCGCTTGCCGAGCAAGTTTTGGCGGAAACGGCCTTGTTTGCCCTTGAGCATGTCGGACAAGGACTTTAGAGGGCGATTGCCGGCGCCGGTGACAGGGCGGCCGTGGCGGCCGTTGTCAAAGAGGGCGTCCACCGATTCCTGAAGCATGCGCTTCTCGTTGTTGATGATGACGTCGGGCGTCTTGAGGTTCATCAAGTTGCGCAAACGATTGTTGCGATTGATGACGCGCCGATAGAGATCGTTCAGATCGGAGGTGGCGAAACGGCCGCCTTCGAGGGGAACGAGGGGGCGGAGGTCGGGCGGGATGACCGGCAACACCTCCAAGACCATCCACTCGGGACGGGACTTGGAGTTGATGAAGCCTTGGATGACCTTGAGACGCTTCGAGAGCTTCTTCTTGATCTGCTTCGACTTGGTGGCGCGCATGTTCTCCTGCAGCTCGGCCACGGTAGCATCCATGTCCATGAGCTTCAGGCACTCGCGCAGGGCTTCGGCACCCATCTTGGCGACGAAGGAATCATCACCGTATTCGTCGAGCGCCTGGCGGTACTCGGTGTCGGTGAGGAGTTGTTTGTGTTCGAGCGGGGTCTTGCCCGGGTCGATCACCATGTAGTTTTCGTAGTAAATGACGCGCTCCAAGGAGCGGGCGGTCATGTCCAAGAGCAGGCCAAGGCGGCTGGGCATGCTCTTAAGGAACCAGATATGGGTAACCGGCACGGCCAACTCGATGTGGCCCATGCGCTCGCGGCGCACGCGGGCAACCGTCACTTCGACGCCGCAACGGTCGCAGATAACGTCCTTATACTTGATGCGCTTATACTTACCGCAAGCGCACTCGTAATCACGGACCGGCCCGAAAATCTTTTGGCAGAAAAGACCACCTGGCTCGGGTTTGAAGGTTCGGTAGTTGATCGTCTCCGGGTTCTTCACCTCGCCACGGGACCAGTTACGGATGGTCTCGGGGGAAGCGACGGTGATGGAAACGCAGTCGAAGGGATTCTCGTCGAGACCAAAGGCGGAGCGAACTTCTTCGCGTGCGCCAGCGGCGACTTCATTGGGTAGGATGCTCATGTATTATTCCCTGGTGATTAAGATTTAGAGACTGGTGGCGCGGGGATTGCCGGAGGCGATCTGGGCGGCGGAGGGCGGGCGGGTCTCGACAAGGTTGCCGAGCGCATCGCGTTTGTTGAGACGGATATCCAAGCCGAGAGACTGGATTTCCTTGATGAGCACGTTGAAGGACTCGGGCGTGCCGGCCTGCAAGGTGTTGTCGCCCTTGACGAGGGACTCGTAGATCTTGGTGCGGCCTTGCACGTCGTCGGACTTGACGGTGAGGAGCTCCTGGAGGGTGTGCGCGGCACCGTAGGCTTCGAGTGCCCACACCTCCATTTCGCCGAAGCGCTGGCCGCCGTATTGCGCCTTGCCACCCAGCGGTTGCTGGGTGACGAGCGAGTAGGGACCGACGGCGCGGGCGTGGATCTTGTGCGAGACCAAGTGATTCAGCTTCAACATGTAGATGTAGCCGACCACCACTTGCTGGTCGATCTTCTCGCCGGTGCGGCCGTCGAAAAGAACCGCTTTGCCAGCGGTCGTGACCGTGACCACGCCGTCCTTCTTGCCGCCGTTTTCCTTCTCGATGTCGTTGGCCTGCTTGAGGTACTCGCGCACCTTCTTCTCGGGGATACCGTCGAAGACCGGGGTGGCGACCTTGATGCCGAGCTTTTTGCAAGCCCAGCCCAAGTGGGTTTCAAGAACCTGGCCGACATTCATGCGGGAAGGCACGCCGAGGGGGTTAAGACAGATTTCGATGGGCGTACCATCGGCGAGGAAGGGCATGTCTTCTTCGGGCACGATCTTGGCGACCACACCCTTGTTACCGTGACGGCCGGCCATCTTGTCACCGACTTCAAGCTTTTGCTTGGTGGCGATATAGACTTTGACCTGCTTGATCGAACCGTCGCCAGCGATGTCGCCGGACTCGATGCCGGAAACCTTGCGCTCGCGGTCGCCCTCGAGCTCGTCGAAACGAGACTGGAAGGAGGCGATGATCTCCATGATCTTGATGCGAACCGGGGACGGGTCGATCTCGACGTGCTTGGAGACGGCGGCGAGCTTGCGCAGGAGGGTCTTGGTGATCTTGCGGTTGGCGGGGATGATGATTTCGCCAGTGGCACCGTTGGTGACATCGAGGGGAATCTTTTCGCCGAGGAGGATGTTGGAGAGGGCTTCCGTGAGGGTCTCGCGGAGCTTGTCCATCTGGGTCTTGTACTCCTCTTGGATCTGCTTGATCTCACGACGACGGTCGGAGGGAGAGAGCTTCTCCTTCTCGAAATCCACGCGGCTGGAAACCTTCACATCCATGACGATGCCGGACTCGCCGGACGGCACGATGAGGGAGGTGTCCTTCACGTCGGCGGCCTTTTCGCCGAAGATCGCGCGGAGGAGTTTTTCCTCGGGGGCGAGTTCGGTTTCGGACTTGGGCGTGATCTTGCCGACGAGGATGTCGCCAGGCTTCACCTCGGCACCGACGCGGATAACGCCGTTGTGGTCCAGGTTGTGCAGGGCTTCTTCGCCGACGTTGGGGATGTCGCGGGTGATTTCTTCAGGCCCGAGCTTGGTATCGCGCGCGGTGACCTCGAATTCGTGGATGTGGATCGAGGTGAAGATGTCTTCCTTAAGAACCTTCTCGGAGATCAGAATGGCGTCTTCGAAGTTGTAGCCGTTCCAAGGCATGAAGCCAACCAGCACGTTGCGGCCGAGCGCCATCTCGCCCTTGTCCGTGGACGGGCCGTCGGCGATGATTTCACCAGCTTTGATCTTCTGGCCCTTCTTGACGATGGGCTTCTGATTAAAGTTGGTGCTGGCATTGGAGCGCATGAACTTGCGCAACTCGTAAACCTGCACGCCGGTCTTCGAGTCGGACTTGGGGTTCTTCTCGAAGTTGCGGGGCAACTCGCCGTCCTTGGTGATGACGATGCGCTTGGCATCGACGGAGGCGACGTAGCCGGCGTCTTCGGCGACGACGACGATCTTGGAGTCGCGGGCGACACGCTCTTCAATACCGGTGCCCACGAAAGGAGCCTCGGTCTGGAGCAGAGGTACGCCCTGGCGCTGCATGTTCGCACCCATCAAGGCGCGATTGGCGTCGTCGTGCTCAAGGAACGGAATCATACCGGCGGCGATCGAGATCACTTGCTTGGGCGACACGTCCATGAGGTGAACCTCTTCGGCCTTCACTTCGAGGAACTCGCCATCCTTACGGACGGTGACCTTGCCGACGAAGTTGTTCTTCTCGTCGAGTTCTGAGTTGGCCTGGGCGATGACCTTGGCCTCTTCCTGATTGGCGGTGAGGTATTCGATCTTATCGGTGACCTTGCCGTCTTTGACGATGCGGTAGGGGGCCTCGATGAAACCGTACTCGTTAACGCGAGCATAGGTTGCGAGGGAGTTGATCAGACCGATGTTCGGACCTTCGGGCGTCTCGATCGGGCAGATGCGGCCGTAGTGCGTAGGATGCACGTCGCGCACTTCGAAGCCGGCGCGGTCGCGGTTCAGACCGCCAGGCCCGAGGGCGGAGAGACGACGCTTGTGCGTGACCTCGGCCAAGGGGTTGATCTGGTCCATGAACTGCGAAAGCTGCGAGCGGGCGAAGAAATCGCGGATGACCGTGGTCAAGGCCTTGGGATTGATCAGCTTGTTGGGCGTGATCGAGTCCACGGACTGGTCATACATGGTCATGCGCTCGCGGACGAGACGCTCGGTGCGGGCCAGACCCTTGCGGCACTCGTTGGCGAGGAGCTCGCCCACGGTACGCACCCGGCGGGAACCGAGATGGTCGATGTCGTCCACGACGCCCTCGCCACGCTTGAGGCGCACGAGATACTTGGTGGATTCGATCATGTCCTCAGTCATGATGATACGCTGCTCGATAGGCGTATTCATATTGAGCTTCTGGTTGATCTTGTAGCGACCAACCGCGCCCAAGTCGTAGCGCTTGGGATCGAAGAAAAGACGCTTCAACAGGGCTTTGGCGTTGGCGATGGTGGCGGGCTCGCCTGGACGCAGGCGCTTGTAGATTTCCTTCAGCGCCTCCTCTTCGTTGATGGTCGGATCCTTCTTGAGGGCGCGCACGATGGCGCCGTCGTCGATGGCGGTGTCGAGCACGCGAACGCTGGTGATGTCGTGTTTCTCGAAGGTGCGGATGGTCTGCTTGGTCAGCTGCTCCAGAGCGCGGGCCAAAACCACGCCCTTGTGCGCGTCGATGACGTCATCGACGAACACCAGCGTGGAGACGTTCTCCATATCGAGGAGCTTGTTGATCTTAACGTCCTTAACTTCGTAGAAGAGCTCCAGAATCTTCGCGTTGTCGGAGTAGCCGAGCGCGCGGAAAAGCGTCGTAATGAGGAACTTGCGGCGACGGCGACGGCGATCAAGGTAAACGTAAAGCAGGTCGTTTTGGTCGAACTGAACTTCCAACCAGGTGCCGCGGTCGGGGATGATGCGGAAGGCGAACAACTCCTTGCCGGAGGTGTGGCGGTCCTTTTCAAAGCAGAGACCGGGGGAGCGATGCAGCTGGGAAACGACCACGCGCTCCGCACCGTTGATGATGAAGGAGCCGCGCTCGGTCACCATGGGGATTTCGCCCATGTAGATCTCCTCGTCCTTGATGAACTCTTCTTCGCGAAGGCGGAGCTTCACGTGGAGGGGAACGGAGTAGGTAATGCCGTCTTTCAGGCACTCGATCTCGGTATTGCGGGCGTCGCCCAAAGTGTAGGAGACGTATTCGAGATTCAAGCGACCGTCGTAAGACTCGATCGGGAAGATCTCGCGGAAGACCGCTTCAAGGCCTTGGGCCTTGCGTTGCTTTTCTGGCAGGCCCTTTTGGAGAAACTCCAAATACGAGGTGATCTGGATTTCGATCAGGTTGGGCGGCGGAGCCACTTCACGAAGTTTACCGAAGTTTTGACGCTCAGATTGGGTGCGGTCGGCCATGGAGATTTCCGGTTGGGAGGGATGAAAAAAATGCGGGGGCGGCGCGCGGCAAAATTACCGGTGCAACCATCAAACTAACGCCGGGCCCGAGGGCGCGGCGGAATCGAAAAAGAACGAAGCAAAAGAAAAGGCAAAAGACAGGCCGCGCGGATGCACGGCCTGTCTCGTAGAAAAAGATGCGTAGAACGCGATGAATCCCAAGTGATTACTTGAGTTCGACCTTGGCGCCAGCGGCCTCGAGCTTCTTCTTGATCTCTTCGGCATCGGCCTTGGACGCGCCTTCTTTGACGGCCTTGGGGGCGCCTTCGACGAGATCCTTGGCTTCCTTGAGGCCCAGGCCGGTGATGGCGCGGACTTCCTTGATGACGCCGATCTTGTTCGCGCCGGCCTCGACGAGGACAACGTTGAACTCGGTCTTCTCTTCGACGACGGCGGCAGGGCCGGCAGCGGCGGGACCGGCGGCGACGGCAGCGGCGGCGGAAACGCCCCACTTGCCTTCGAGCTCTTTAACGAGGGAGGCGAGTTCGAGAACCGACTGGCCGGACAGCCACTCGATAACTTGGTCTTTGGTGATGGTGCTCATGTGTAGGTCTCCTGCGATCACTAGCGGCCGCGGATGCGGCGCGTTTAAGGGACGTATCCCCTAGCCTTTCGCGTTGGATGGTATTTTTCGCCCGACAAAAACTCGCCGGACGAAGAAAGGGTGGGTTAGGCGGCGGGTTGTTCTTTTTTGACCTTGGCATCGAGGACGCGCACGAAGGCGGCCGCGTTGCTGGTGAGGAGGCTGAGGAACTGGGAACGAAGGGTGTCGAAGGGAGGCAGATCGGCGATGATCGCGAGCTCCTTGGCGGAGAAAACCTTCTTCTCCAAGAGGCCTACCTTGACTTCGAGCTTCTGCTTCTCGTCGAAGAACTTCTTCAGGACCTTGGCAACGCCAGCCGGGTTCTTGCCGCCAACGATAATGGCGGTGGGACCGGTGAGGACGTTGTCCACTTCGGGCAGACCAAAGGCCTTGGCCGCGACGCGGAACGAGCTGTTCTTCACCACGTGGAACTCCGCCTTCTCGACTCCGAGGCGCTTGCGCAGCTCTGCGGTGTCGGAAACGGTGACCTTGGTGAAGTTGGCGAGGATGACGTAGTCCGACTTCTTGAGGTGACTCTCGACTTCGGAGATAAGATATTTCTTTTCGGCTCTCATGATTATGGGTCCGGGTTAGGCTTTGTTGAACTCAGTGGAGGCCAGCTGCACGCCGGGGCTCATGGAGGACGAGAGGGTGATCGACTTGATGTAGATACCCTTGAAGGAGTTGGGCTTGGCCTTGGCAACCGCGTCGATTACGGCGCTGGCGTTTTCGGCGATCTGGGCGGGGGTGAAGGAGCGCTTGCCGACACCGACGCCGACGTTGGCAGCCTTGTCCATCTTGAACTCCACGCGACCGGCCTTGACGGCCTTGATGCCGGCGACGATGTCGTCGGTCACAGTGCCGGACTTCGGATTGGGCATCAAGCCCTTGGGACCGAGGACGCGGGCGAGGGTGCGGACCTGCTTCATGGCTTCGGTGGTCGCGATGGCGACGTCGAAGTCGAGCCAGCCTTCGCTGACCTTGGCCATCATGTCTTGCAGACCGGCATGGTCGGCACCGGCCTTGAGGGCGGCTTCGGCGTTGTCGGTGAAGACAAGCACGCGGACTTTCTTGCCCGAGCCATTGGGGAGCGGGGTGGTGCCGCGCACCATCTGGTCACCCTGGGTCGGATCGACACCGAGGCGGATGGAGAGCTCGACGGTCTCGTCGAACTTGGCTTTGGGGAACTTGCCCAAGAGCTCGACCGCTTCGGCGAGGGAGTAGCTCTTGGTGAGGTCGGCGGCCTTGACGGCGGCCCGATAACGTTTGCTGGGTTGTTTTGGCATGTGGGACTCCTAGCGGTTCAAGCGACTCGGTTGAGTCTCCCGCGGTTGGTGGGTCTGACGGAAATTATTCGACGACTTCGATGCCCATGTTACGGGCGGTGCCGGCGATGATCTTGATACCGGCCTCAACGCTGTTCGCGTTCATGTCGGCCTTCTTCAAGTTGTAGATCTCGGCGAGCTGCTTCTTGGTGACCTTGCCGACCTTGTCCTGGTTGGGCTTGGCGGAACCGGAAGCGATGTTGGCGGCCTTCTTCAGGAGGACGGAAGCCGGAGGGCTCTTGAGGATGAAAGTGAAGGACTTGTCCGAGAAAACCGTGATGACCACGGGCAGGATCATGCCGTTTTGGTCTTTGGTCTTGGCGTTGAACTCCTTGCAGAACGCCATGATGTTGACGCCTTGAGCGCCGAGGGCGGGACCGACGGGGGGCGCGGGATTAGCGGCGCCGGCGGGCAGTTGGAGACGAATGTAGCCTTGGATTTTCTTGGCCATGGTAAGGTGTGTTTGGCGGGTGTTTTAGTTGACGTGGGTTCGTTGCTGAACGTCGGCGGTGTCAAAGAGGGCGTCGCGTCACTCGGTGACGCGTTGCACCTGCCAGTATTCGAGCTCGACCGGGGTGAACCGGCCGAAAATGGAGACGGAAATCTTGAGTTTGCCGCGTGCGGGATCGACCTCGTCGATGCGACCGGTGAGGTTGGCAAATGCTCCGTCAGTGACCTTAACTTCCTCGCCCACGTCGAAGGTGACCTTGGGCACTTCCTTGCCGGCGGCGGCTTCCACGCGCGCCTTGATGTCGTCGATTTCCGACTGGCGCAGCGCGGCGGGACGATCCCCGCCCACGAAGCCGATCACGCCGGAAACTTCCTTGACGAAGTACCAAGGCTTGTTGATCACGCGCTTCTCCTCGTCGAACATCTTCATCTGGATGAAGACATAACCGGGATAAAGATTGCGGACCTTGGTGGTCTTTTTGCCGTTTTTAACTTCGGAAGCGACTTCCGTGGGCAACAAAACCTCGAAGATAAACTCGTCCAACTCCTCTTGGGATTTGAACTTCTCGATGTAGGTTTTGACCTTCTTCTCTTGGGCGGAGAGCGTGTGAAGCGCGAACCACTGGGCGCCGACGGGAACGGAAGTCTGGGTGGACATGGGAACGGCGGAGTGGGTTAGCGAACCCAAGAGGTGAACAGATCGACGACTTGATACAGGGAGAAGTCGGCGATGCTGGTGAAGAACCCGAGGAGCACGCACGCGACGATGACCACGATGGTGGAATCGCGCAGCTCGGTCCAAGTGGGCCACGAAGCTTTTTTGAGCTCGTCAACCATCTCGCCGAAGAAAATGCGGGTGCTGCGGAACGGGTTTTTCATTTAAAAAAGAGAGAAAGTGGCAGGCGCGGAGGGAATCGAACCCCCAACCAACGGTTTTGGAGACCGCTACTCTACCAATTGAGCTACACGCCTGTGGGAAAAGCTTTTAGACGACGCAGCCGAGGCCCCGTTACGGGCCTCGGCGGTCATGAATCTAAATGATATCAGCGAGGCTTACTCGATGATGTCGGTGATACGGCCGGCACCGATGGTGCGACCGCCTTCGCGGATGGCGAAGCGCTGGGTCTTCTCCATGGCGATGGGGCAGATCAGGTCAACTTCGACGGCGATGTTGTCACCGGGCATGATCATCTCAACGCCCTTGGGCAGGTTGATGATACCGGTAACGTCGGTCGTGCGGAAGTAGAACTGGGGACGATAGCCGTTGAAGAACGGGGTGTGGCGGCCACCTTCATCCTTGGTGAGGACGTAGATCTCGGCTTTACCCTTCTTGTGGGGCTTGATCGACTTCGGAGCGGCAAGCACCTGACCGCGCTCGATGCCTTCCTTGTCGATACCGCGGAGGAGGATACCGACGTTGTCGCCAGCCATGCCGGAATCCAGCAGCTTGCGGAACATTTCGATACCGGTAACGACGGTGGTCACGGTGTCCTTGAGACCGACGATCTCGACGGTGTCGGTAACCTTGACGATGCCGCGCTCGATCTTGCCGGTGGCAACGGTGCCGCGGCCGGTGATGGAGAACACGTCTTCAACCGACATCAGGAAAGGCTGATCGGTCTCGCGAACGGGCTCAGGAATCTCGGAGTCGATGGCCTCCATGAGCTTTTGGATGGCGGCCTCGCCCTCGGGCTTGGCGTCAAGCGCAGCGGTGGCGGAACCACGAACGATCACGGCGTTGTCGCCATCGAACTGGTACTTGGAGAGGAGCTCGCGGATTTCCATCTCGACGAGGTCGAGGAGCTCGGGGTCGTCGATGAGGTCAACCTTGTTGAGCCAGACCACGATCTTGGGCACGCCGACCTGACGGGCGAGCAGGATGTGCTCGCGGGTCTGGGGCATTGGGCCGTCGGCGGCGGAGACCACGAGGATCGCGCCGTCCATCTGGGCGGCGCCGGTGATCATGTTCTTCACGAAGTCAGCGTGTCCTGGGCAGTCGACGTGCGCATAGTGGCGCTTGTCGGACTCGTATTCAACGTGGGCGACCGAGATCGTGACGATCTTGGAAGCATCACGGACGGTGCCACCCTTCGCGATGTCCGCGTAAGTCTTGACCTCAGCCAGGCCCTTGCGCGCCTGAACAGCAAGGATGGCGGTGGTGGTGGTGGTCTTGCCGTGGTCAACGTGGCCGATAGTGCCGACGTTAACGTGGGGTTTTTTGCGCTCGAATGTGCCTTTAGCCATGTGAGTTGGAGACGTTTGTGTGTGGGTGGATTAGGAAAATCCGATTTTTGATCTGGAGCCCAGAACCAGATTCGAACTGGCGACCTCGCCCTTACCAAGGGCGTGCTCTACCAACTGAGCTATCTGGGCGTACCGGAAAGGATCAAAAAACGAAAAGGGCGCGGAGCGTCTAATGCCCCCCACCCTCCGTCAACTGCTATTTTTGAGATTCACACACTTTTTCTGAACTCACTGCTAGGGACCTACTTCCAATCGGTAGATTCCTGGACGCAACCTTGTTTTCAATAAAAGTTCGCGTCCCGCGAGTGCCCGGACCCGGTCATCCACCCGCTCGTTGCCCGAACTGGTGACCACCACTGGTCGCGTGAGCACATTGCTATCCAGTATAGTCAGGCTCAATTCAAGCGGCTTCCACGAAACCGCGCTTAAAACTTCATCCGTCTGCAAATCATACGCCGCCACCGCGCCCGGTTGCCCCAGCTGAAAAAGCTCAAACCGCGCCGCCCGCTTTAACGCTCCTCCCGCCGCCAGCTCTACCGTTTGTGACCGGGACATGCCTTCGAACCAACGCGGCTCGGCCAGCTTCGCCGCCGCCTCGGCCGGAGTGCGAATCGTAGGCGGACGCAGCAATCCACCGGTCGGTTGCTCATCCGGGAAATTCAAGGCCGCCGGGTAACTCTTCTCCGCCTGCCCGCCAGACCTCGATTGCAAACCCTTCACCCCGCCCTGCCCGATACTCGCCCCATCCGGCATAAACAGCGGCCCCGGGTCCAAAAGCCAGATCTGCTCCCTCACTCCGCCCACCACCGGCAAACGATCCGCCCGCATAATCATCAACCCCGGCTGGGTTTGCGCGCCACTCCCCACCGTGGTCACCGTCGGTACGCTCACCCATGAGGCAACTAAGGCCAGAACCGCCACCACGCCGACCACGCCCCCAACGTCCAAAACACCCACCACGCGTTTTGCACCCACGGATTTCATATTCTATCTAGTACACGGTGATTCACGGAATCATTGTGCGACGGTTCGATCCGTCGCGATCAACACCCCGGCCAGTCCGGCATCCGCCGCCAGCGCATAAAGTGCCGCCAAATCACGGGTTGGTAACGACGCCGAGGCCTGAACCAGCAGACGCCGCCCCGCCCCCGGCCCGCCGTTATGTGCCCGCAGCCAGACCCCCAACGACTTAAAATCCAACACCGCCCCCTCCACCACCGCCAGATTGCTCGCCGGCACCGCGATCACCAAGTCCGTGGTGCGCGCCGAGATCGCCGCCGCGCCGACTTGGGGCAACACAAAATCCACCGCCAGACCCGGGGCCAACACGAAGCGCGAACCAAACACCAAGAAGAACACCGCCAACGCCCCCACGTTTACGTAAAACAACGCGTCCAGCCCGCGCGGAGCCGTGCGCAGCCGCGCCGCCAGATCCAGCGGGCGCGTAATCATTGCACCGCTCCTCCCGTTGATTTCGACCCCGGCCCTGACGGCAACGCACTCTCCCGTTTCCCCGCATCCCGATAGTCAATCAACAGGTAACGCATAATCTCGTTACCCGCCCACTCCACATCGCGAACGATCGCCCGCACCCGTCCGTGTAAAAGATGATGCGCCAGATGCGCCGGTATGGCCAGGGCCAGCGCCGTACCCGCCGTGATCAAGGCCTGCCACATCCCTGCCGAAAGCGCCTGCGCCGTGGCATACTGCCCGCCCTCCATAAACGCCCGGAACGTCGTCGCCATGCCCAGCACCGTCCCCAGCAAGCCCACCAGCGGCGCGATGTGCGCGATCGCCGCCAACGCGCCCAGACGCCGCTCCAGCGCCGGCAACTCCACCACCGCCGCATCCTGCACCGCATAACGCATCCGCACTTCGTCGTCCTCCGCGTGCAACAAGGCCGCCTTCACCACCGCCGCCACCGGGCCCGGCGCTTCTTCGCACACCGTCACCGCCTCCACCATGCGCCGCTGCGCGAGGATGTTTTTCACCCCGTCCAGAAACTCCGTCGAGCGGATCTGCCCGCGATGCAGATAGAGCATGCGCTCGATGAACAACACCAGCGCGAGCGCGCCGAGCAACAGCAGCACCCACATGATCGGGCCGCCACTCACGAGCAGACTTGGATTACTGGTTTCCATGGATTTTCGCTTGTTAAAATTTCCGTTTACTCCGCGCCCGCCCCCGCCGGAGCCAGCCGCGCCGCCGCCACCGTCGCCCCCGGCAAGCCCCGCGCCAGAATCAGCCGATACACCTCGCCCGCCTCCTCCATGCGCCCCGCCTGCTCCAGCACCGCCGCCATGCGCACCAACAGCCGTCCCGTCCAATAACGTCCGCGCGCCCCGAGCTTCGCCGCCCCCTCCTCATCCGTGACCAACGCTTCCTTGATAGGCCCCCACACCGCCAGCGCCGCCGCCGCCGGCACCGCCGGGTCGCGCGACTCCCGCCCCGCCAGCATATCGCCCAACTTGAAACCTGCCTCCGCCCGCAAATCCAGCGGCGCGTTCACCAGATCCCGCAAGCGCTCCAGAATCGTGATCGCGCTCTCGAAATGCGACGCGTCCTGCTTCGCCTGCGCCCGGTGGCAATCCGCCAGCGCCAGCTGCGCGGTCAGCACATCGGGATGCTGCGCGTATTGATTTACCAATACTTCGTAAATCTGCTGCGCCGAGGCGAAATCCCCCAGCCGCCGCAACAAATCGCCCTGCTTGAGCCGCGCCGCAAACACCAGCTCGCCCGCCTTCGGATGCTTCACCACGCCTTCCAGCAACACGTAGGCCTCCTTGTAAAACGCATCCTCGCCCCGGCGCTCCGCGTTCAAGGCCGCCTGGAAAATCGCATACGGCGCGTAGTCGTGCTCCCGGTGCTGGTCGGCAAACCCGGTCAGCAAGCCCTGCGCCTCCACCAGCCGCCCCGCCGCCGCCTGGTAATCCGCCTCCACCAGATACGACTGCATCGCCGCCTCCGTATTCGTTTCCTCCGCACGCAAGGCCTTCAGCACCGCCACCGCCTCGTCGCTGCGGCCCAGCGTGAACAAGGCCTCCGCCTCGACCAGCCGGCCCAGCCCGCCGACCTCGCGCGACAGGCTCGCCTCCGCCTCGCTCAAACGCGGAGCCAGCCCCGCCAGCACCGCCGGCATGCCCTGAGCCAGCCGCAAAGCATCCTCCGGGCGGCCCGCATCCTGCGCCAGCCGCGCCTCCAGCCAGGCCAGCCGCGCGCGCAGCCCGGCCGGCCGCTCATCCGCCCCGGCCTCCGCCCGCAGCTTCGTCACCCGCGCCCACGCCGCCTCGCTCTGCCCCGCCGCCTGCAAGCCGCGCGCCAGATTCCATTCCGCCTGCCAGCGCGTCGTCGCATCGAAACGCGGATCCGCCGCGAACCCGTCGATCAAGGCCGCCGCCTCGGTCACCCGACCCGCGCCCAGCTCGCTCATCACCCATTGAAACAAGATCGTCGCCGGCGCCACGTCCGCCGGCGGCTCGGCCGAGACCAGCGCGTAACTTTCCCCCGCCGCCCGGTAGTCCTCCGGCTGTTTCGACGACTCCGCCGCCCGATACGAGGCCTCCGCCGCCAGCAGCCGCAAACTCGCCGCCGCCCGCGCATCATCCGTCGCCCCCGCCGCCTGCCCGGCATAGTCCGCCGCCGTGCGATACCGGCGCAGCTCCCACGCCGTCGCCGCCAGTTGCGCAAAGGCCCGCGCCCGCAGTGGCGAGGCCGGAAAGCGGGTCAACAACTCCCGCGCCCCCGCCTCCGCCTCGCCGTAGGCCCGGTCCGCAAGCGCCAGCTCCGCCCGCACCAGCAAAAGTTCTTCGCTCAACGCATGCGCCGGGGTCGCGGCCAGCAAACGCGCCGCCACACGGCGCAACTGCTCCCGCGCCTCCGCCGTCTGCGCCCCCTCGGCCAGCAAGCCCAGCGCCATGCGCTGTTTGCCCGCATCGGTCCCGCCCGCAAGCAACTGCTCCAGCGCCACCCGGCCCGTGCCCGTCCCCGACCCGGCGAGCAATCCCAGCATCAGCCGCGCATCATCCCGCGCCGTCGCCGCACCCACCGCCGTGATCGTACCCACATGGGTTTGCAGATAAGAAATGCCCTGCTCTTTCCGCCCCAGCAGGCTCAAGGCCACCGCATACTGGATCGCGTAATCCGTGCCCACCCCGCGCCCCGCATACCGCTCCGCCTGATCGCGCAACGCGTTGGCCTGATTCTCCGTCGCCTCGCCCTGGGCCAGGCGCAAACGCTCGCGCACCAGACGCAGCCGCGCCCGTTGCCAGTCCGAGGTCGCCACCGCCAGCGCCTGCTCGTAAGCCGCTGCCGCCCGCGCCTGGTCCCGCGCCAGCTCCGCCACCATGCCCTGTAAAAAAGGCAACCACGCCCGCTCCTCCACCGGCAGCCCTTCGGGCCGCAACGCCGCCAGCTCGACCTGCGCCGCCGCCGCCTGCCCCAGCCGCGCCGCGACCAAGCCCGCCCGCAAACGATAACTCATCGGACGCTCCGCGCTGTGTTGCGCCAGGGCCTGCCCGGCCCCCGCCGCATCGCCCAGCTCCAGCCGCGCCGCCGCCAGCACCAGCGCACCCGCATCCCGCCGCGCGCTCGCCTCGGACGACTCCGCCACCAACCGCTCCGCCTGCGCCGCCGCCGAAGACGCAAACCCCAGCGCCAGCGCCCGCCGCGCCGACTCCTCGCTCACCGCCAACCCGGCCTCCGCCACCGGCGTCGGCGCCAGCGGAACCGGCGCGAACAAGGCCCGCTCCGTCTGCGCACGCCCCAGCCCGGCCAAAGCCAGCAGCGCGAGGAAGAACCGAAGACGTGACACCATGAGGGGATTAAAAGGGGCCTCCGACCGAGGCGAAAGTCCGTCACCTTGGCGAGTTCCCCCGCGCCTTGGCAACCGCGATTCCAGTCTCGCCGCCCCCTCCCCGCGTTCCCAAGTTTTCGTAAGTTCCGCGTCATGCCTTTCATGACGAGAACCCTGGCCCTGCTCTCACCCGCGACTTCTCCATCGTCCGCTTACCTAACCGCCACCACCATCCATCCACTGACAACATGACTCCCTACCTGCTGGTTTTTGGCTACGTGGCGCTTTTTATCGGCATTATAAGCCTGATCATCTGGCTCCGAAACCGCTCGCGCCAGGACCGCACCCCCTTCCCGGAAAACACCCGCCTGCTCCGCGGCCCCGGTGAATCCCTGCAACGCAAAGTCCGGGAATTGGACGAAAAGATCCTCGATTCCGCCTTGCTCGGACTGCTCCTCCCCATCCTCGCCCTGGGTGCCGGCCTGCAACTGTTTCTCTGGCTTAAAAACATCTGGGGACTGGTTGCCGTCGGCGTCGGCGTGCTGGCCCTCGCCCTTCTCATGGTGCTCCAAGCCCGCCGCGTCGTCGCCGTGATCGACCGCCGCCGCAACACCCGTCTCGGCCTCTTCGGCGAGCGCATCGTCGCCGAGCACCTCGAACCCCTCAAAACCACCGGCCACCGCGTGTTTCACGACGTGCCCGCCGGCGACCCGCCCGCCGGTTCCACCACCCCGCCCTTCAACCTCGACCACGTCGTGATCGGCCCGGCCGGCGTCTTCGCCATCGAGACCAAAACCCGCCGCAAAGGCCGCGCCCGGGTCGGTTTCATGGCCCACGAGATCATCTACGACGGCCGCGCCCTGGCTTATCCCTGGGGCGAGGAAGACTACGGCCTCGACCAGGCCCTCCGCCAATCCAAGTGGCTCGCCACCTACCTCCAAATCCAACTCGGCCGCACCGTTCCGGTGACGCCGCTCTTGGTTTTCCCCGGCTGGATGATCATCCGCAGAGGGCGTGGGACGGTAACCGTGCTCAACCCCAAGGAACTCCCCTCCGCCATCGCCAGCCGCGCCACTCCCGCCGTGCTCGACGAGACCACCCAGGACCTCATCGCCCGCCAGCTCGAAGCCCGCTGCCGCGACGTGGAGCTGTAACCCCGCACCCACCCAAAGCACCTCCACCACCAACCATTAACCTCTCCAAATAAACGCTTAAACTACAAAGTAACCTATTGGGTTACTTAACCGCGTCCCCAAATGAGTGCCTATCCATGCTCAAGCGTGGTTGGGAAAATTAAATTTAGTCTGTCACTTTCTTGTACCCACCGAGAATAGCCACCCTGCTCGAAAGACTCAGCCGCCTACCCTCTTCACCAAGCCCGTAAGCACCATGCCCACGATCCTGAGAATACTCGGTTTTCGGTTCTACTTTTATGCGATGGAAGGTAACGAACCCGCGCACGTTCACATCGATAAAGGCGCGGGGACGATCAAGGTATGGCTGACGGATCTTGGCGTTGCCTACAGCGAAGGTTTGAAGCCTACCGAAATCCGCGCAGCCTTGAACATTACCCGAGAGCACCAAGCCCTTCTTCTCAAATCCTGGCATGAATTCCAAACCCGCAAAAATCACTGACGTCAGCACCGAGGCCGGACTGCTCACTGTGTGGCTCAACGACGGTCGCATCCTGAGTCTGCCCCTTGCCTGGTATCCCTCACTGGCTTCCGCCACTCCTGAAGAGCGGGCGGTGTGGCAAACCAACGGGGCCGGCCGAGGCGTTCACTGGCCTGCGCTTGATTATGATCTCAGCGTCGAAGGTCTTTGTGAAGGCCGCCACGAACACCCCTCGGCCCTGCGCTACGTGCAGAAGACCCGCGCCCTCAATCAAACAACTCAAAAAATCCCGCCCGGCCTTCGTCCCAAACTGATTCGACGAAACGCCGGTAAGTTGCCGGCGACCGCCTGATTTAAGCCGATCGGTTGGGAAAGCTGATTTATCCTGGCCCCACCTGCCTCTACGCGCCCGAAGCCAGCGAGCGGGGAGCTGTCTTCAATATAAGCCGATGCTTCGTAAGATGGAAACCATACTCGGCCATGCCGCCCTCTCGCAACGCCGGCCCAGTCGTGCTCCACGCTTCCTAGCAGGACCTTGGCGACGGGCGGAATGAAACCCAGACACGCCCTTGGCCGCGTTTCAGCTCGCGAAATACCAGGCCCGCACCGCCGGCGGCAGCACCAGTTGATCGAGCTGCGCGTCGAAAGTCTCCAGCGAGGTCTTCAATCGCCCGGCCAGCGGCTTCAGCTCCATCCGCAAATCGGCCGCGCGCCGCGCCGCCACGCCCGGATCGTCGGCCCGGTTGGCCTCCTTGATCGGCGCCGCCTCCGGCGAAAGTTTAAAGTGGGCCCGGATGCGCTTGGCCAAGTCCACCCGTGAAAACGCCTCCGCCCCCGCCCAGTGAAACACGCCCCTCAACTCCGGTCGTTCGCACAATTCGAGCAACACCTCGGCCAGATTACCCGCCGTGCAGGGCTGGCGAATCTCGTCGCGATACAGGCGCGGCGCGCGCCCCGCCGCCCAATCCGCCAGCAGGCGCTCATGCAGGCTGCGCCCGCCGCCCAGGCTGTTGCCCGTAAGCAAAGGAGCACGCACCGTGGCCGCAAACTCCGGCGCGGCCACGTGCACCAGCCGTTCGCTTTCGAGTTTTTGCCGCCCGTAGAGATTTAGCGGCTGCGGCGCATCGCCCGGCGCATAGGGCGCGCGATCGCCGGCGAAAACCTGCTCGGTGGAAACATGCACCAGCCTCGCACTCAGGTGGTGGGCCAGCTTCGCCAGCGTCGCCGGCAGCGTCACATTCAGACTCTGCGCGCGCGCCGGATCCGCCTCGCACGCCGCCGGCTGCGACACCGCCGCACAGTTCACGATCGCATCGGGAAACAACTCCAGCGCCAGCCCCGTCGCCGCATGGGTCTCGGTCAGGTCCAGGGTGCGTTTCTCGGCCAGACCCGGGATCGTGGCCACCGAAGTGCCCACCACGCCCACCACCTGATGCCCCCGCCGCTGCGCCGCCGCCGCAAACGCCGCGCCAACCAGACCCGATGCACCGGTGAGAAGTATTTTCATGGAGAAAAGATAACAGGACTTGGCAATTTACAGGCCCGACGTTGATCGAGCCTTGATTGATCTGCTCACCCCTCAGAGCGAGATCGGGGCTCCGCCGCCAGTAATTCCGGCGTGATCAGCCACCGGGTGCGCCAGCGACTGAGACCGGTTTTTTTGTGGGTGCCGTTGCTCGCTTCCAGGGTCAGCACCGCGCCTTTTTTAAAAGTAAACAGACCCGCCGAGGCCTTGCCCCGCACCAGCAGCGAGGCCAGCGCGCCCAGATGCGGCTCATGCCCCACCACCGCCAGATCGCCCCGGTTGCGCGGGTAGATTTGCAGGCGCTCGGCAAAGGCCTGCGCCGCATCCTCCGGCAACAGCCCAGGCGTCTCCACCAACGCCACATCGAGCCCCAGCCGCCGCACCAGCTCTTCCGCCGTTTCCCGCGATCGGCACAGCGGACTATGCCAGACTTGGGTGGGTTGAAACGCCCCGTTTCCGGCGAAAAACCGCGCCAGCCGGGCCACCTCGGCCCGCCCCCGCTCGCTCAGAGGACGCCGGGCGTTTTCCGTCTCCGGGACCGCGTGCGCGTGGCGCACCAGATGAAGCAGCATGGCGGGTGGCTGGGTTGGCGCAGGCTGGCGCATCACGGCGACAAGCGTTCCACGATCCAGTCCGCCGCCTTGTCCTTGCGGCGATAACGCAGCCGGTCATGCAGGCGGCTGCGTCGGCCCTGCCAGAACTCCACCACTTCCGGCGTCACCCGGTAGCCGCCCCAGGCCGGCGGCAAGGGCACCTCCGCCCCGGCGTACTTGTGCTCCAAGGCCTTCATCGAATCCTCCAGCACCGCGCGACCGCTGATCACGCTGCTCTGCTGCGAAACCCACGCGCCGAGCTGGCTGGCCCGGGGCCGGGAGTGGAAATACGCCTCGCTCTCCTCCCGGCTCACCCGTGCCACCACGCCCTCCACGATCACCTGCCGCTCCAGCGCCAGCCAGGGAAACAACAGGGTCGCCCGCGGATTCACCGCCAGCTCGCGCCCCTTGCGGCTCTCGTAGTTGGAAAAAAAGACAAACCCGCGCCCGTCGAAGGCCTTCAACAAGACCGTGCGGCTGGTCGGCCGCCCCGTCGCATCGGCGGTGGAGAGCACCATCGCGTTGGGCTCGATCAACTTCGCTCCCTCCGCCTCCTGGAACCATTGCTCGAACTGGCGAAATGGATCCTTGGCCAGGTCCTTTTCGACCAGACCGGCGAGACTGTAATCCTTGCGAAGATCGGCGAGCGACGACATGCCGCCAACAAGCCGCGCCCCGCACGGCTTGTCAAAGCTTGGAGCGGCCGACGACCACGTCAGACACGTTTAGCCTGGTTCCGAAGGCCCGACAAGGTCCGGGGAGCGCGCCCGTCCCGGGTGCTTAGCCGGGCGTCCCGCCCTGCGATCTGAGTTCCCGGCGAGACGCCGGAAACAGCCTGCGAGACGCAGGCGCTCCCCGGACCCCAGCCCGACGTTAAATCAATCGTCTGATACCTTGGTTCGTCTCCGTGTACTCTGTGTCCGCGCTCGGTGTTCTCTGTGACAACGCATCACGCCCAGCGGAGGGCTATTGGCCAAACCCCGCGCAGATTCTCGGCGTGCCACGACCGGCGTAAAAGTTTAGGCTGCGCCCACTATGCTGCAAAAACTGGGATCCTGGGCGTGGCTGGGCGGGGGGGCGCTGGCGGGCATCGCCGGCATGGTCAACGCCATCGGCTTTTTGAGTTACAGCCATCAGGGCGTTACCCACCTCACCGGCATCACCAGCCAGATGGGTATCGCAGTACAATCCCTCGACGCCGCCAACACCGCGCATCTGGCGCTGGTGATCGGGGCGTTTTTTGCCGGGGCGGTTTTGAGCGGGTTCATCATTCGCCGCCAAACCCTGAAACTGGGCCGCCGCTACGGCATGGCGCTGGGCATCGAAGGCGTGCTCCTGTGCGTGGCAGCCCTGCTCATGCGCCGCCACCACGAGGCGGGCAGTTACTTCGCCTCGGCGGCCTTCGGCCTGCAAAACGCCATGGCCAGTACGTATAGCAGTGCGATTTTGCGCACCACCCACGTCACCGGCATCGTGACCGACCTCGGCGCGATGATCGGACACGCCCTGCGCGGCATGGAGGTGGAGTGGCCGCGCGCCCGGCTCTACCTGATGGTGCTGGGCGGCTTCACCGCCGGCGGGATCGTGGGTGCGGCGGTATTCCGGCTGGTCGGCACGGACGCGCTCTTTTACCCGGCCGGCCTCACCCTGGCGGTAGCGGCGGGTTATGGTGCCTATTCGCACTACGCGCGCATGCACCCGCCAGAGCCGCCGACGGTGAGCGAGCGCCGCTAATGGTCCGCTACGGGGTAAACACTACCAGGCCGGGCGCGGCACTAACGGTGGCGGCTGCGTTGCCATTGGTGCCCAGCGCCAGCTCCGCCGCATTGGATAGCCCGTCAAAATCGTTGTCCGGCACGACTGGGGGCGTGAAGGCGTAGGCCTCCAGCGTCCAGCTCGTCCCGCCTGCCACCACCCGCACCTTCACCGTAGTCCCCGAGGCACCCGGGGTTTTGAGGTAAACCGATACGTTCCCATTGCCATCGCTCGTGAGATAAAGGGTTTTGGCTGCGCCCGCGCCTTGCGCATTGGTGGCCAGCCAGCCGTCGCTACTCTCCACCGTCAGCAGCACCGGCGCGTTTGAAAGCCGGGTTCCCGCCGGGTTGGTAACCACCACCGTCATCGGCCCCACGAAGGTATTGGGAGCGGAGGAAAGGAACTGGGGATTGGACCAGTTTACCGCGGGCGCGCTTGCTCCATAGACGTTGCCCGGATCGTAGCTCGCCGAAGCGGAGATGACGGCGCTAAACAGACCGTTGGCCTCCACCCGAAACCCCGGTTGT
>JAPLTN010000062.1 GCA_026398135.1 Verrucomicrobiota bacterium | reverse complement strand
TTCAGTCTGACGCAAGCCCATGACTTGGCCTGTCGGTCTCCTCGTTGAGTCAAATTGCACCAACTGGAGAGCCGGATGCGGGAGACCCGCCAGTCCGGTTCGGAGGGAGGGGCGGGTTACATTCCTGTCCCTACCCCTATCCTTAGGGTGCAGCCTGGGGCGGTGGCGGGGGCAGGCGGAATTTCTCCGTGCTTTCGACCTGGGTGATGCGGCCGTCGTGTACGACGATTTGGAGAGAGCCGAATTTGACGGATTCGACCTTGGTCTGGACGTAGGCGAGCCAGTCTTCGATCGGGGCGGAGGCGGCGGGCGCCGGGCTCGCCGGGGCGGAGGGTCGGTGCCGGGCGCGGCGGCGCGGGACGGATTCTTTTTCGGTGCTCATGGTGGTGGGTCGGGAGTGGGTGACGGAGGGGCGGGGAGATGCGGTCCCGTCTACCAGCGGTGTTGGGAGGGGCCGTGGTCGGCCTCGTAGAAGGGGGCGACGTGGGTGCCGGGGGGGATGATGGCGTCGATGCGGGCGCGGTCCTCGGGGGTTATATTGACGATGAGGGCGTCGAGGGCGTCTTCGAGTTGTGCGAGGGTGCGGGGGCCGATGATGGGGCTGGTGATGCCGGGTTGCTGGATGACCCAGGCGAGGGCGAACTGGGAGAGGGGGACGCCCTTTTCGGCGGCGAGGGCGACGAGGGGTTCGATGACGTCGAAGGATTCGCGGGTGAAGCGCTTGGCCTGAAGGGGGCCGCCCTGGGCGTAGCGGGTGCCCTCGGGCGGGGCTTGGTCGCGCAGGTATTTGCCGGTGAGGAGGCCGCCCGCGAGGGGGCTCCAGGGGATGACGCCGAGGCCGAAGGTGCGGGCGGCGGGCAGGAGTTCGCGCTCGATGCGGCGGTCTAGGAGGTTGTAAGGCGGCTGTTCGGAGACGAAGCGGTTGAGGTGGTGGCGGTCGCTGGCCCAGAGCGCCTCGACGATCTGCCAGGAGGCGAAGGTGGTGGTGCCGATGTAGCGGACCTTGCCGGAGCGCACGAGGTCGTCCAGGGCGCGGAGGGTCTCGTCGATGGCGACTTCGGGGTGGGGGCGGTGGATCTGGTAGAGGTCGAGGTGATCGGTCTGGAGGCGTTTGAGGGAGGCCTCGGCCTGCTGGATGATGTGGCGGCGGGAGACGCCCTGGGCGTTGGGGTCCTCGTCGTTCATGGGGAAGTGGACCTTGGAGGCGAGGAAGACGCGGTCGCGCTTGCCGTTGCGTTTGAGGGCTTCGCCGGTGAATTCCTCGGATACGCCGCGGGAGTAGGAGTTGGACGTATCGAGGACGTTGATGCCGGCGTCGAGGGCGCGGTCGATGATGCGGATGGAGTCTTCGAGCGGGGTGCGGCGGCCAAACATCATGCAACCCAGGGTGAGCGGGGAGACTTTGACGCCGGTGCGGCCGAAGAGACGGTAATCGGAGGAGGTGATGGGCATGGGAGGGAGGCGCGGAAAGGCGGAAAGGGAGGCGGCGGAAGTTCGGGACGGGGGCGTCAGATGTTGGGGATGAAGTCGTCCAAGAGGGTGGCGCCGACGGTGCGGTCGCGGAGCAGGAGTTTGCCGAGGTTGGAGAGCGGGGAGTAGGTCTCGTCGCGCAGGGAAAAGCGTTCGACGACCTGGCCGGCCTCCATGACGGCGACGTGGTTGCAGATGGCGTTCACGGCGTTCATTTCGTGGGTGACGAGCACGATGGTGAGGCCGAAGCGCTCGTTGAGCTGGCGGAGGAAGGCGAGGAGGTTGCTGGTCATCTGGGGATCGACGGAGGAGGTGGGTTCGTCGCAGAGGAGGACCTTGGGGTGGTTGGCGAGGGCGCGGGCGATGGCGACGCGCTGGCGCTGGCCGCCGGAAAGTTTGGCGGGGAAGGCGCGGGCTTTGTCGGAGAGGCCGACGATTTCGAGCACCTCGGCGACGCGTTTTGCGCGGGCGGCGGCGGGCAGGCCGGCGATTTCGAGGGGGAAGGCGATGTTGTCGGCGACGGTGCGGTTGTTGAGGAGGTGGAAGTTTTGGAAGACGAAGCCGATGGACTGGCGGGCGCGGAGGAGTTCGGGTTTGGGCAGGGCGAGCAGGTCCCGGCCATCGACCTCGATGCGCGTCTGCGGATCGGGGTCGGGCCGTTCGAGGAGATTGATGGTGCGCAGGAGGGTGGATTTGCCCGCGCCGCTGAAGCCGATGATGCCGTAGATCTCGCCGGGGGCGATGTGCAGGGAGGCACGGGAGACGGCGCGGAGGGGGCCGTCGGGGGTCTGGAAGGTTTTGCTGACGTGTTTGAGGAAGATCATGGCGTTGGAGCGGGTGTTTCGGAGGCGGCGCGGCGGACGGGTTTGGCGGGGGCGATTTGGTTGAGGAACCAGTTGCCGGAGGCGTGGTAGCGCCACTGGTTGGCGTCGTGAACGGAGTGCACGCGGGCGTTGCGCCAGTGGCGGTCGAGGTCGAGGGATTCGTCGGCGGCGCTGGTGCCGAGGAGGGCGAAGAGTTCGCTGGCGATTTCGACCGAGACGTCCTCGGCGTAGGCCTTGGCTTCGCCGGCGTAGACGGCGGCTTGGGCGGCGGCTTCGGCGGTGGGGCGGGGGCCGGCCTGGTCGTGGGCGCGGGCGGCGCGGAGGAGGAGGGCTTCGGCGGCGTGGAACTTGGTGTGGAGCTGGCCGAGCCGGTGGAGGATGAGGGGGTCCTCGGTGGAGCGGGGGACGGGGGCGCCGAGGCGGGGTCGCTGGCGGGCGCGGAGGGAGGCGAGGGTGTCTGCGAGGGCGTTTTGGGCGATGCCGACGTCGATGGCGGCGTGGAGGAGCTGGGCGAAGGAGTGGAAGGTGGCGGGTCGGTCGAAGAGTTGCCAGTGGGCGACGACGTGGGCGGCGGGGACGGGGACGGAGGTGAAGCGGGCGGTGCCGCTGTAGGTGGAGCGCTGGCCGAGGGCGTTCCAGTCGTCGAGCAGTTCAACGCCGGAGGTTTCGCGCGGGACGTAGGCGAGGACGAGGCGTCCGGCGTCGTCGATGGCGGCGACGGGCAGCCAGTGGGCGAAGAGGGCGCCGGTGGTGTAGTGTTTGACGCCGGTGAGGAGGTAGGTGCCGGGGGCGGCGGGGTCGGGGAGGAGGCGGGTTTTGAGGTCGAGAGCGGAGGAGCTGCCGCGTTCGGCCTGGGCGTTGCCGAGGCGGGCGCCGGCGAGGATGCGGGGGTAGAAAAAGTCGTGCTGGGCGGCGGTGCCGTCTTCGCGGAGGGCATTGAGGAATACGAAGTGGCTTTGGGGGAGCTGGGCGACGGCGGGGTCGGCGGCGGCGAGGATCTGGTAGACCTGCACGAGGGTCTGGGCGGAAACGTCGGCTCCGCCGTGGCTGCGGGGCACGGTGAGCGCGAGCAGGCCGCGGGCGGAGAGCAGGTCGAGTTCGGCGAGGGGTTTGCGGCGCTCGCGGTCGCGGGCAATGGCCTCGGGGGCGAGCAGGGCGGCGACCTCGCGGGCGACGGCGAGGGCTTCGGTTTCGGAGGCGATGACGCGCGCGGAGGGCTCGGAATTTTTAACCACGGAGGACACGGAGGGCACGGAGGTCGGAGGGAGGAAAATGGCGGGAGGGGGATCGGAACGGCGGGGAGCGGAGTCCCCGCCCTACCTCAGGGTGGCGGGGGGGGCGAAGGGGACTTCGATCTGGCTTTTTTCGAAGCGTGGGGCGTGGGGGTGGGACCAGAGGCCTTCCTTCTGGAGAAGCGGGAGCACGCCCTCGGCGAACCAGTAGGCTTCTTCGAGGTGGGGGACTCCGGAGAGCACGAACTCGTCGATGCCGAGCGCGTGGTAGCGTTTGATTTTGTCGGCGACCTCGCGGTGGCTGCCGACGAGGGCGGTGCCGGCACCTCCTCGAACGAGGCCGAAGCCGGCCCAGAGGTTGGGCTCGATTTCGAGGTTGGCGGTGGAGCCGTTGTGGAGGGCGAGCATGCGTTTCTGACCTTCGCCTTCGCTGCGGGCCAGGCCGGCCTGGACGGCTTGGATGGTCTCGGGTTCGAGGGCGGAGAGGAGGCGAGAAGCCTCGGCCCAGGCGGCTTCGGACGTATCGCGGGTGATGACGTGGAGGCGGATGCCGAAGCGAACCTGGCGGCCGGTCTTGGCGGCGTGCTGGCGGATGAAGGCGATCTTCTCGATGATGGCGGGGGTGGGTTCGCCCCAGGTGAGGTAAACGTCGATGTGGTTGGCGGTGACGGGGCCGGCACCGGCGGAGGAGCCGCCGATATAAAGTGGGGGCGGGACTTCGGGGCGGGAGGGGAGGGTGGCGTTTTCCACCTGGTAGAAGCGGCCTTTAAAACTGTAGTTGGTTTGCTGCCACAGGGCGCGGACGATGGTGAGGAATTCGTCGGCGCGGTCGTAGCGTTCGGCTTTGTCGGAGAAGTCGGCGTAGGCGCGCTGTTCGTGGGGCTCGCCGCCGACGACGATATTTACGAGCAGGCGGTTGTTGGAGTAGCGCTGGAAGCTCGCGGCCATTTGGGCGGCGAGGGTGGGGGAGATGAGGCCGGGGCGGAGGGCGACGAGGAATTTGAAGGTCTTGGTGACGCTGGCGAGCATGGCGTCCACGATGAAGGCGTCTTCGCACCAGGCGCCGGTGGGAGTGAGGGCGCCGATGTAGCCGAGCTGTTCGGCGGAGCGGGCGATCTGGCCGAGGTATTCGACGGTGGCGGGGCGGGCTCCGCCGGCCACGCCGACGGGCAGGCCGTGGCCGCCGCCGACGATGTAACGGCTGTCGCCGTAGGTGGGGAGGAACCAGAGGAATTTGAGGGGAGATTCGGTGCTCATGATTTATGATCTAAGTTTTTTGATTTTCAGACGGTGACGGGCGCATTCGGAGCGGCGGGGAGCGGAGTCCCCGCCCTACCGGCGCGTTCGCGTTGTTCGTGCATGGAGAGTTCGGCGGAGGGAGTGGGGGGGAAGGCGAGGGGGACGTAGGGCTCGCGGAGTTTGGCGGGGTCGCGGTAACGGGCGCCGTGGTGGTAGTCGGGCAGGCGGGCGCGTTCGGGGCCGAAAAGTTGCTGGCGGAGGGTGTGGCCGTCGGGGTAGGCCTCGCGGTAGCGGCCGCGGGCGCGGAGTTCGGGCACCACGTATTCGATGAAGTCGCGGGCGGTGTCGTAGCTGTGGTATTGCACGAGGTTGATGCCGTCGATGCCGTCCTCATCGAGCCACTTTTCGATGGCGTCGGCGACGACCTTGGCGGTGCCGGCGACGAAGTAGCGGCCGTAGTTGATGGCCCCGAGTTGGTCGAGGACTTCGCCGACGGTCTGGAGGTTTTTGAAACGGGGGCCGATGTCGAGGTAGCCCGGGTCCTGGCGGGCGATGATGTCGGCGATGCGTTCGGTGCGGGGGTATTTGGTCCAGTCGATGCGGGACATGCCGTGGGCGAGGCGGCCCTCGACGCTCATGTTTTGTTTGTAGAGGGCGAGTTTGGCGGCTACCTGTTCGTCGGTTTTGCCGGTGATGATGCCGGCGCCGGTGATGAACTTGATGTCGGTGGGCTGGCGGCCGTGCTGGACGAGGCGGGCGCGCATGTCGGCGATGTTGGCGCGGACCTGCTCGGCGTTGATACCGCCGGTGAAGACGGCCTCGGCGTGGCGGGCGGCGAATTCCTTGCCGGCGTGGGAGCCGGTGGCCTGGAAGAGGACGGGGGTGCGCTGGCGGGAAGGCTGGCAGAGGTGGGGGCCGGCGACCATGAAGCGGGGGCCGGTGTGGTTGATGTAGCGGACCTTGGCGGGGTCGGTGTAGATACGGCGCTGGCGGTCCTGGATGACGGCGTCGTCGTCCCAACTGCCTTCCCAGAGCTTGTAGAGGACGTCGATGTATTCGTCGGCGATGATGTAGCGTTCGTCGTGCGGGACCTCGCCTTCGAGGCCGAAGTTGCGGGCGGCGTTGGGGAGGTAGGAGGTGACGATGTTCCAGCCGAAGCGTCCGTTGGTGAGGTGGTCGAGGGTGGAGGCGCGGCGGGCGAAGGCGAAGGGCGGTTCGTAGGTGGTGGAGAAGGTGGCGCCGAAGCCGAGGTTCTTGGTGACGGCGGCCATGGCGGGGATGACGAGGAGGGGGTCGTTGCTGGGAATCTGAACGGCCTCGCGCAGGGCGGCGTCGGCGCTGTCGCGGAAGCCGTCGTAGGCGCCGATGACGTCGGCGAGGAAGACGGCGTGGATGCCGCCGTGTTCGAGGAGCTGGGCGAGTTCGGTCCAGTAGGAGATGTCGTTAAAGCGGTGGCGGTTGTTGTCGGGCAGCACCCATTGGCCGTGGATGATGTGGCTGACGCAGTTCATCTCGAAGAGGTTGACCACGAGTTGTTTTTTTTCGGCGGGCATGGGAGGGAAGGGAGAGCTGGTAAGCTGGCAGGGCTGGCAAGCGGGGAAGAGGGAGCTGTTCGAGCGGGGGGCGGGCATCCGCGGGATTGGTCCGGCAGGTGTGGCAGATGGCTGCACGGCAAGATTCGGAAGCAGGTTGGTTGCGGTGCAAAATAGGCGTGGAAACGGGCACGATAAAACGGGTGGTGATTGCGCCGGGGGACATCTTTTTCCAGGTGGGCCTCCGGCATGCGGTTTGTCAGGTTCGCTCTCGGTGTGGAGTAGCGAACGAGTGCCTCCGTTTACGCGGTCGGCAGACAGGCTGGGCAGCCTGTAATTTAATCCACACTGACTTTATCAGGTATGTCAAGGCGGTGACATGAAGTATTCGCAAAATATGCGTTGTGCGGAGGTGCGGCCGTATTCGCCGGCGTGTTATCCGCCGGCGAGGCCGGCGAAGACGAACTGGCGGTAGAGGGCGTGGTATTTGCCTTTGGCGGAGAGGAGCTGGAGGTGGGAGCCGCGTTCGACGATGTGGCCGTGGTCGAGGACGAGGATCTGGTCGGCGCGGACGATGGTGGAGAGGCGGTGGGCGACGACGAAGGAGGTGCGGCCGGAGAGGAGCCGGGCGAGGGCGCG
>JAPLTN010000088.1 GCA_026398135.1 Verrucomicrobiota bacterium | reverse complement strand
GGTGTTCGGCACTACATGCCTCCAGAAACTCGTCTTCCCTCGTAGCCGCCCGCCGCCAAAAATCCGCTCTCCTCTGAAACTTTTTTAGCCGACCGCGCCAACTGCGGAACTCGGGTTAAATTCGGACAACACTCAAGCTAGCGCACTTGCTAAGTTGCGAGTCACGATCAAAATCGGCACCTCTGCGCAGTTTGTACATGTGCATCTCGGCATCCCGATTATACGTAACTTAATCGTCTTTAACGACGGAACGGAAGCCGTCGGACCAGGAGAAGTAGAGCTGAGTTTTTTACCCGCATTCGCCAAGTCGTTACGCCTGCCTTTTGATGTAATCTCGGCTCAATCCAGCGTCAGCTGGAAGTGTCCCGCATTGGCGGTTCATGCGGACTTCCTTGCTAACGCATCTGAAGCGCAGGATGCGGTTGTGCGCGCCGTGATTCGTGGGGCTCCACTTGAATTGGCAGCGGAGTGCCGGCCGACGCTTTGTGAACAAAGTCAATCGATACGCCTGCTCGCGTTCAACGAATGGCCCGGTTTGGGCGAACTACCCGAACTTCTCGCCGCGTTCGTAACACCCAACCAATCATCTATTTCCGAGCTTCTCTATGGAGCGAGCGAATGGCTGCGTCAGACACATGCCGAAGGCACGATCGACGGCTACCAGTCCGGTGATCCGCGCCGAGCCCTTCGCTTAGCCGAGGCAATATTCAATTCGGTTCTGCAGCGGCAAATTACCTACGTGAGTCCGCCTGCCAGCTATGAGACCACCGGGCAAAAGGTGCGATTGGTGGAACAAGTCTGGCTGGGGCGCCAAGGTGCCTGTCTCGATCTTACGCTACTCTTTGCCAGCGCGCTCGAAGCCGCCGGTCTTCACCCTTTAGTTTGCGTGGAAAAGGGGCACGCTTTCGTCGGTTGTTGGCTCCGCCAAGACCGTTTATTCGATCTCAGTTTCGAGGACGACGTCCAGGTCTTAAGGAAGGGCGTAGATGGACTGAACCTATGCGTCTTTGAGGCCACCCTTGCCTGCCAAGACTCGGCGACGTTTTCGGCAGCCGTGAGCGCCGGCCGAGAACGTTTGGAAAATGAAGCGGATTTCCGCTGGGCTTTGGATGTCGCCAGAGCCCGCAGTAAACGAGTCCGGCCCCTACCAGTAAAGGTGCAAGACGGTAGAATCTTCATCGCTCCCGAACCGAAACCTCTTGCTGGAGTGGCCTCGCCTAAGATGCCGGATTTGGAAGACATGGTCGAAGCATTTGATGATAGGGCGGTAGCCGTCCTCTCACTTGCCGCTATTAAGGCTGAGGACATCGGCACGCCATATATCGGCAGCATCGCATCTCTGTGCGACGACCTGCTACTAGGGCGCCCGGATTGGCAGCGATGGACTCTTTTGCAGACGAGCATCAAGCGCGCCGGGGAATGCGGTCTATCGGAATTCGCCGCCGCCCTTAGCGAAGGACGCATCGTGCGCGGGACCGCGCTTGACGACTTTGACCGCGCGTATGCTTGGGCTACGCTACAGGTGATTTTAGATCGGGAACCTACCCTCCTGAATTTCTTTGGGGACGAACACGAACAGGCGATCGAACGATTCCGCCAACTCGACACGAAGCTCACGGACATCAACAGCCGTTACGTCGTTGCCAAGGTCGCCGCCAGCAGGCCGAGCGGACTCAATGATTCGAAGGTCTTTGGAGAAATCGCCATCTTGCGTTCCGAAATTGAGAAGAAAACGAATTGGAAGGCGGTACGTGCCCTGCTCGCTTCGATTCCCAATCTATTGCCCAAACTGAAGCCCTGCGTGCTCATGAGCCCCCTTTCGGTGGCTCAATATCTGGACGTGGCACATCCTCCGTTTGACGTGGTCATTTTCGACGAGGCTTCGCAGATCCCTGTTTGCGATGCGATCGGAGCACTTGCTCGCTGCAAACAAACAATCGTCGCTGGAGACCCGAAACAGCTGCCACCGACCTCCTTCTTCCAAAAAGTGGACACTGGAGATTACGCGGAAGAGGAGGACGAGACCGGACAGCCGATTCCTCGTGATCAGGAGAGCATTCTAGATGAATGCCTTTCAGCTCAAATTCCCGAACATCACCTTGCGTGGCACTATCGCAGTCGGCGCGAGGCTCTAATCGCCTTTTCAAACCTTCATTACTACGAGAACCGGCTTCTTACCTTTCCCGCACCCGAGGCAAAGGAGGAGGGCGTTTTCTTTCATCATGTCGGTGCCGGTTTCTACGATCGCGGCGCATCAAGAACCAATCGCGAGGAGGCGGTGGAGGTGATCAAAGCCGTGAAGGCGCACTTATTAGACCCGAACAAGGATGGGCAGTCGCTGGCGGTCATCACATTCAACACCGAGCAGATGACTCTCATTGAAAACCTGCTCGACAATGAACGACTGAAAGACGTCTCGTTTGACGAGGCTATAAATGCCCGCACGGCCTCTCACCTGGAGGAGCCCTTTAAGGTCCGCAACCTGGAGAGCATCCAGGGCGATGAACGCGACGTGATTTTCTTCTCCATCACGTATGGGCCGGACTCCAGCGGCTATGTTTCACACAATTTTGGCCCACTGAACAAACCGGGCGGCGAACGCCGACTTAATGTCGCCATCACCCGAGCGAAACATGCGGTACATCTTTTCTCATCATTACGCTCTCATCACATCGATTTGAAGCGCACGGGCGCCCGCGGAGTCCGGGATCTTAAAAACTATCTCCAATATGCCGAGGAGGGCGTTGCCGCGCTCGCACGTGTTAGTACAATTGCTGCTGAGGAACACAACTACGACTCAGCCTTTGAACGCCATGTGGCGGAAGCTCTGCGTGGAAAAGGATGGGAGGTGCTCACGCAGATCGGCTGTTCGGCCTACCGTATCGATCTCGGCGTGCTCCACCCTGAACAACGTGGACGCTTCCTTGCAGGAGTTGAATGCGATGGTGCCACCTACCACCGGGCAGCCACTGCGCGCGATCGAGACCGTTTGCGTCAGCGCTTCCTCGAAGGACTCGGTTGGCGGATGGTGCGAACATGGTCTACGGACTGGTTTCGGGATCCTGCTAAGGAAGCCGAACGTCTACACGCACTTCTTAAAGAATTTAAAGAGAAGGGATCCGAGGAGTCTGCGCCTCCTGGTTCGCCTCCTGTTTCTTTCACAACCGAAAGGGATCCAGTCCTAAGTCATTCCATCAAGGCGGTGCCCGCTCCAGTCATGGCTACTGCTGTACATGCACATATGCGTTACGAGGCCGCAGTTTTGTCGCCAATGCATTTAGACAAGGATCGCTTTACCGAGCCAGCAATGCGGCCTGTCATATCTGTTCAGATTGAAAAGGTGATGCTGCTGGAGGCACCTATTTCGGTTGGAGTCCTCACAACGCGAATACGCGAGGCCTGGGGTTTTGGCCGCGCAGGTGCAAAGATCGAGCAAGTGATTCTCGCGGCGGTGCCTCGGAATGTTATCAAACGAGGCGAGTTCTTGTGGCGATCAGATCAGAGTCCGTCCGATTTCACTCAGTTTCGATCAGACAGCACAGAAAGCGAAACTAGACGCGACCTTGATGACATCGCCCCAGAAGAGCAAGCAGCTGCGATGGCCTGGCTCGTCGAACGGTTTTCGAGGGTGCCAGAGAGCGATCTGCTTCGGGAAACCGCGTCTATCTTTGGACGAAAGGCTTTCACGGAGTCAGCTAAGGTGGCCCTCGCTCCTGGTCTTCAATCACTTCTTGATAAAGGATTTATGCGCGGAGACGACGGAGATATCTTCAAGACTTAAATAGCCAGCTTCGTTGCCAATAACGCTCAATACTTCAAGATTTCACCCGTCATCAACGATAGGTCTCAGGCAGATTAGACCTTGCGGCCGTAGGCGCGCAGGGCGCCGGCGGCGGAGGGCGGGGGCGGGGGCGTGTCGGGCCGGGCGGGGGCGAGGCTGCAACGCAGGAGCAGTTGTTCGTTTTCCCGATCCAGGTGAAGGATTTGCAGGGAGCGCTGGCGGGCGCGCTCCAGCAGTTCACCGCCGTGGTCGCCGGCCTGGGGCTGGCGGGTGCGCATTTCCTGTACGCTCACATCAAAGCGGGCGGCGAGCTCCTGTTTGCGCTCGCGCCAAGGGGCGTCGGGGGCGCGGCGTTCCTGTTTCAGGATGCGGTTTTCTTCGAGGCAGAGTTGGTGGAGCTCGTCGCAGAGGGCAAGGTGGCGGGCGAGCGTATCGGCTAGACTCATAGTGGGGTGGGCGCGCCGGGAACTCCCGGGGCGCTGGGAACGCCGGGGACGTTCAAGGCGGCGGAAGAGGTGGAAGTGGAAGAAGCGGGAGAGGGGGCGGAGGCGGGTTCGGGCAGGGGCGGGCGCAATTGGGTGATTTCGTCGCGCGCGGTGGCGACCCAGGAAATTTGCTGGGAGCGCCAGGCGGCCATGCGGGTAAAGTCGGCGACTTCGGGGCTGGGTTCGTTGCCGGCGATTTTTTTCAGGGTCTCGTAGGTGGCCACGGCATTGCCGGGTTGCTGGAGGCGTTCCTGGCAAAGGCCGATTTGGTAAAGCACGGGCACGCGCCAGGCGGGTGTGGGGTCGAGGGCATCCAGGGCGCGGTAGAGCACCAAGGCGGAGACGTAGTCGGCTTGTTGGTAAAACTGGTTGGCGAGCTGGTTGCCGGTGCGGCGTTGCCAGACGCGCCAGCGGCCGGTGGCGTCGCCGCGGGCGTACTCGCTTTGCAGGAGGGCGATGGTGACGCGCAGGGACTCTTCCTTGCGTCCGAGGTCGGCGAGGAGCTGGGCCAACAGGAAACGGGCCTCGGGGCTGTTTTCGTCCTGCGGATCCTGGTTGATGTATTTGTTAAAAGCGATGACGGCACCTACCCGGTCCCCGCTTTGGGCGAGGCAGTAGGCGGCTTTGAAGCGGGCGCGGCCGCGGTCGGCGGGGGCGAGGTCGAGCAGGTCGAGGCGTTTAAAGAAGCGCGAGGCTTCCTCGTAGTTGCCGATGTAGAGGTGGGTCTCGGCGATTTCGAATTGGGCGGTGCGCACGACGCGGCGGTAGCGCTCCGATTCGGCCTCGGGCATTTTCAGGGTGGAGTGGATGACCGAGTAAAAGCGGGCGATGGCGAGTTTGGGGCTGCCCAAATCGCGCAGGGTGCGGCCGAGTTCGAGGAGCGCGGTGGGCAGATCGGTGAAGGTGGGGTGGTTGCCGACGAGGTGTTCGTAGGTGGCGGCGGCTTTCACGCCGTTGCCGCCCAGGCGGTAGGCGCGGGCCATGCCGAGGAGGGCTTGGGCGCTGGCTTCCGCTTCGTCTTCGTTGGTCGAGGTGGCGACCTGGCGGTAGGCGATGAGCGCGGAGGTGGCGTCGCCGGAGGCGAGTTTGGCTTCGCCGATGCGAATGAGGCTGGCCCGCTCCTCCGCCAGCGCATCGTGTCCATCGGTGGCGATGGATCCGGCGGTGGCGGAGGCCGGTGCATGCCCGGTGTTCGCGGCGGCCGGGTTGGGACCGGCCGCCGGGAGTAGCAGCGCAAGCAACAGGGGAGGTAGCGGGGAGCGCGGGTTCATTTACTTCATTTCATACGTGGCCTTGCTGACCGGCTGGCCGGGAGGGGCGAAGAACGGGAGGAGATCTTCGACCCGCACGGTGATGCGCGGCGAGTAGGTGTCGGGCACGAGCTCCACCCCGGTGGGTGGCGGGGAGGCGTTCGGGTTGGCGGACGGGTTGGAGGTTGATGCGGGGTCGGAGCCGGCTGCAGCCGGATTGGCCTTTTCGAGCGGGTTGGCTGCGGGAGGCGAAGTGGCGGTGGCGGAATCCGGTTTAGGTTTTGGGTTGGACTCGGGCGTAACTGCGGCGGGCGGATCGGTCGCGGGTGGTTTTAGGGAGGCCACGGGTCGGGCCGGCCGGGGAGCCATGGATTTCGCGGAGGCGAAACGCATGGCTTCCGGGGCACCTTGCGCCAGATAGGGCAGGGATGCATCGGAGAGGGCGGCGGATTGATTGGCGGCGAGGATCAGCAGGAGGCAGGAGGTGGGGGCGGCCATGCGACGCAGGCCTGTGCGTACACAGACTCGGTCGCCGGGCGGCGAATGGGAGGCGGGCATGGTAAGATGGTTTGGTGATTGGGTTCACGAGGCCATCCTGAGTAAGGTTCCGAGGTGTCTATCGGCACAGGACGCGCGTTTCTTTAGCGAGGTCGCGGGGGTTTTTATCCATAAAAAAACCCGCGTTTCGGGTGAAACGCGGGTTGGGTGGGGAGGGGAGGGCGGGTCAGACTGCGACGGGCGCTTTTTGGAAGCTCTGGCGGGCGGCTTCGATGTTTTCGTGGAACTGCCAGCCACGGGTGTCTTCGTAGCCTTTGGATTCGGCGACGATGGCGGCGTTGCCCATGAGGGTGTATTGAAGCGCGACTTCGCGGCACGACTGCATGGCGGTGAGCAGGAGTTTGATGATCACCATATCCAGGCGTTTCACCTCCTGGAGGTCGAAGACGACTTTGTTGATGCCGCTATCCACCGCGTCGGCCACCTTGCCCTTGAGGTAGCCGGTGATCTCGTTGACCACGTTGGGGGTGCAGAGTTCGGGAAGCTTCATCAAGAGTAGATCCACATCGGTGCTGAAGTAGCGTTCCGAGGTGTCGAGGTTCATGGCTTTGGCGACTTTCGCTTCCAGCTCGGCCATGTCGATGGGCTTGGTCGCGATACCGGTGAAACCGACTTGTTGGGCCTGTTGCTGGGCATTGCTGTCGGTTTTGACCGCGAGACCGAAAATGGGGGTGTATTTGGTTTTGAGATTGGCGCGGAGGACACGGAAGAGGGTGGCGGCGGCATCGTCGGCCAGGGAGAGGGAAATCATGATGAAATCCGCTGTGTTGCGTCCGCAGTAGTCGATGGCTTCGCCGGTGGTGGCCACGCCGTGTACCTGCCAAGGGGTGTGCTTGAGGCCTTCCTGGATTTGAGCGACAATGGCGGGTTTGTCCTCGACGATGAGAAGGTTGGCCGAATCGAAGATGGATTTGGCTTTGGCGGGTGCGTCGCTGATGGGCTTGAGGTCGATGATACGACCTACTTTTTGCACCAAAACCTCTTCCTTGAAGGGTTTTACGATGTAGTCGCGCACACCGATCTTGGCGATTTTGAGCACGTGGTCCTTGCCGCCCTCGGCGGTGAGCATGACGACGGGAATGGCTTTGAGGCGCGGGTCGCCTTTGAGTTTGGTAAGCATCTCCACGCCGTCCATGACGGGCATGGTGACGTCGAGAAGGATCACGTCGGGGATTTCCTTGGCGGCGAGGGCGAGACCTTCGACGCCGTTGGCGGCTTCAAAAATCTCCACGTCGTAGAGCTTAAAGGCTTTTTTGATGATGATGCGGACGGTTTTGGAATCGTCCACGCTGAGGAGTTTGTAGCGCATAGTGAGCTGTAATAAAAATGGTTAACGGGTTAAGGGGATAAAGGAGGGCAGTGGGCTTTGATTAATCGCCGTGCTGCATGAGCAAATCGGCGGTCAGCGGGCGGCCGCCGATGTCGAAGCGGTAGATGCGGCGGGTGGCGGAGCTGATCGGCTCGATGCGGAAGTGACTGCCACGGAGAATGGACGGGATGGTGAGCTTGCAGGGGAAGCCGCGGTCGGCCAGTTGGTTTTTGAAGGTGCCGACGGTCATGTTGGTGAGCTCGCCGATGGCGTCGTTCACGGTTTCGTCGCCGGCCTCGGCGATTTCGGTGTCGCTCATGCCGAGCATGCAGGCGGCGCAATGTTGGGCGAAGCCGACGTCCATGTAGAGGTAGATCAGGCCGTTGATGGTGCCGATGAAACCCACCGTGCCGACGATGTGGGGGTGTTCGAGGTCCACGGTGTCGCTGGCGGTGTGGTTGCCGGGTGCCAGCGGCACAAGGGTCGCTTTTTTGCCCAGCATGGTGTTGAAGACCTCGTTGACGGCTCGGGTAATAGTTTCTTGAAAAACGGCTTCAGTGATATCTTTGGTCGCGGGCATGGGGATCGGGGCGCGTTCGGTTGGCTGGTGGTGAATGGAAAAAAGCCCAAGCTATAAGCTTAGGCGGTGGCGGTATTAAGTGAGGTGGAGTCCGGGTGGCTCATGAGGCTGCCGGGATCACTCAAGGTGCCTTCGGGCATGGCTTCGGCGACCGTCTCGGCGGCGGTTTGCCACTCGAATGAAGACGAGCCGCAAAAAAAGGTGCGGTCTTGCAGCACCGCTCCGGTCGGGCCGGACCAACGGGTCTGAATGCTGTAACGGTCGTTGCCGAGGGCGCAGCAACGCAGCCCGAGCACCAAGCCCAGGGCGGGGTGCCACCAAGTGGCCACGCCAGTCTGGTAGTCAGCGCGTCGGTGCCAGCCGGTGGATTCCTCCGGACGAAGCATGGCCAAGGTGGTCTCGACCTGGTTTAGAAATGAAAGCAGGCGCATAATGGGTAGAGTAGGGGTAACAGCCTTGGTTATCGGTCTTTCCTGTTACGGATTTAGGCATAAACGAAAAATTGATGAAATTTTCCCGCTTTCCGATTGTGCGAACCTGCATTTAGCTAAGGTGCTACTCAGGTTTCACCGCACCTTATCTATGTCTCTCGAAAAAATTCTAGTGATCGACGACGAGCCTTTGGTGCGCCGTTCATTGGAGGATATTTTCAAGGCCCGGCGTTTGCAAACAGCCAGCGCGGGGACACTTGCCGCTGCCGAGACTTTGCTGGGCAAGGAGAGTTTTGACCTGGTGATGCTGGATGTGCGGCTGCCTGACGGTGACGGACAGCGGTTTTTGGAGCAGGTCATGGCTCTGCCCACGCATCCGTTGGTGGTGATGATGACCGGGCACGGCACGATTGAGAGCGCGGTCGGTTGTATGCGCGCCGGGGCTTTTGATTACGTGATCAAGCCGTTTCAGCCCGCGCAGATCGACATGATCCTGCGCAAGGCCGACAACTACAGCCAGCTGATCAAAGTGAATCGCTATTTCAGCGAGCGCAGCGGTGGCGACGGCGAACCTATGCTGGGGCGCAGTCCGGCGATGTTGCGGGTCCGCCAGTTGGTCGAACGCGTGGCCCCGACCGATGCCACCGTGCTGATCACCGGTGAGAATGGCTCGGGCAAGGAAATGGTCGCGCACGAGATTTTCCGGAATTCCCCGCGTCGGGCCGAGCCCTACATCAAGGTCAACTGCGCCGCCCTTTCCGAGCAGTTGATCGAGAGCGAACTGTTCGGTCACGAAAAGGGCGCGTTCACCGGCGCGATCGAGCGCCGCGAGGGACGTTTTGAACTGGCCAATCGCGGCACCCTCCTGCTCGACGAGGTGAGCGAGTTGCCGCTGAATTTGCAGGCCAAGTTGTTGCGTGTGTTGCAGGAGCGGGAATTTGAGCGGGTGGGCGGGACCAAGACGATCAAGGTAAACGTGCGCATCCTCGCCACCTCGAATCGTGATTTGCAGCACTTCATGGAGCGCGGGTTATTCCGCTCCGATCTTTATTATCGTTTAAACGTTTTCCCCATCGCGGTGCCGCCGCTGCGGGAGCGCCCGGACGACATCGATGTTTTCGCGGAAAACTTCCTGCGGCGTTTCGCCCGCAAGCACGGGTTGCGTCTGCCTGGTTTCAGTGATCACGCCTTGGTTTCACTGCATACCTATCCGTGGCCGGGTAATGTGCGGGAGCTGCAAAACACCATCGAACGCGCGGTCATCCTTTCCGAGGATCATCGCCCGGTAACGACGGCGGCCTTGAATTTGCCCACGCTCGCGCGGGTCGATTTGGGGCGTCCGGTGGCGCATGCCGGTCTGGTTTCGGAGCAGGCGATGGGTTCTCCCTATGTGGCGGTAAATCCCGTCATGCCCACTCCGCCGCCGTTTATTCCCTCGCCCGCGCCGGTGGTTGAGGTTGCCCCGCCGGTGCCGGTGGTGGCGAGCGCGGTGGAAGTTGTTGCGCCGGATGGAGCGGAAAGCGCCGCGCGCGTGCCAGCGGAGATTTTGCCGCTCAGCGAAATTGAGAAAAAGGCCATCTTGGACACTTTGGTTTCCACGCAGGGCAATCGCACCAAGGCGGCTGACTTACTCGGTATTTCGATTCGCACTCTGCGCAATAAACTCACCGAGTACCGGATCGAAGAGGGCCTGCCCTCGAAGTGAATTTGGGCGCGCGCACGCAGTTTTCAGGTTAACGAGGCTCAGGCATCCTGAAGCCTGGATTTACTAGAAAACGGCGGGGAACAGAGATGAGCCTAAGGCGCGACAAACCTTGGCCCGGGACGGCCAACGCTACATGCAGAACTGCCGATTTCGCAGGTGCGGGGTTGGCCGTCCCCGGTCAAGGTTTGAGCGATGGGTGAGGGGTTATGGGACTCACCCGGATTCCTCGCAGTCAGGATATCTGGGGCTGAGCACCCGGGACGGGTGCGCTCCCCGGACCGTTTCGAGCCTCGGAATCAGGCCGGGTGAAGCCGGCTCGGCTCAGGCGGCGGACCGGATGTAGGCGTGGCGCACGCCGTGGACGCGGCGCGAGGTCTCGCGGAGCGCAGAGTATTCGGTTTCGTCCCGGGCTCGGGCGGCGGCGATACGCTCCGACATGGCCGCGTAGCGCTGGCGTAAAAGCTGGGCGCGAGCGGCCAGCGCGGCGTCGGTGTGGCGGGCGGGATCTTCGGGCAGGTTTTGGAGGAGCGCCAGTTCGCGTTCCAAAATCGAGGCCAGCGCCGACCAGTCGTCATGGCCGACCGCGCCCTCCTCCTGGTGGGAAAAGGCTTCCACGCAGGCCAAAAGGCGCAGGGTGGCGGGAGTGGGGCCGGTGGCGCGCATGACGGCGGGTAGGGGCGGCTCAAGCGACGCGGGCTTCGCTGGAGTGCAGCATCTCGGCCCAGGACTCGCGCAGGACCCGGATCAGGCCCTCGACCTCGATGACGGCGGAAACATCTTTGCGCATGTTGGCGTAGAAGAGCCGGCGGAGGTGGTATTCGTAGAGGCGGTCGAGATTCGCGGCGACTTCGCCACCGGCCTCCAGGTTGAGGTTGGCGCGCAGTTCCGCGATGATGGCTTGGGCGCGCAGCAGGGCGGTATTGATCATTTCGATGCGGCGAGGGTTTTCCTCGGGCAGCTCGAAGGCGGCGTGGGCCTGGTTCATGAAACGGAGGGCGCCATCATACATCAACAAGACGAGCTGACCGGGGCTGGCGGTCAGGATCGATTGCGACTGGTAGGCGCGGGCGTAGGGATGGGCAGGAGGCATGGCTTAGTCCTGTTCTTCGCTAAGGTCGTGGGAGGCGGCGATCAGGCTGGCGACCTGTTCGATGATCTGGCGGGGAGGATAATTCATATCCACCGCGAGGTGACTGGCGCGTTCGACCACTTCGGGGCGCAGGGTGTCGGTGCGGGCGAGCGCGGCCTTGAGGTCGTTCGCGTTGGCAGTGGATAAGGAGTCCTCGCGGGGCGACGAAGCCGAAGCGGAGGACGCTCGTTCGCGTCTCGGGTCCAGGGCGTGGGTCTGGGGAGACCCGACATTGTTGGTGTTTGTGATCATGGCTATGCGGTGGGTTGCACGGTCAGCCCTGAATCAGGAGGGAGGGAACGCCGTTGATTACTGTCACTTGGTGTTATCGGCACGATTCGGATTTTTTTTAGGGGTAAGCGTGTTCTTCTTGTCATCCGAAATTGGATTGGTACGCGGCGGGAGCACGGCGGTGACCGCCTGGAACGCGTAATCAGCGAATCGGGTGGGACTTTGCACCACGCCGTAGGCGGCGTCACCCGGCTGGGAGGAGTTTGCGCGGGCAAAGCGGCGCGCTCCGCGCGCGGTTTCGACGTCGGCGGCGTCCACGATTTCGTCGGCCATCCAGATGATGTCGCCGCTCTTTAAATCGACCAGGCGAGCGCGGTAGGAAAGGGTGAGCGGCGGGTAGGGCGAGCAGTGGGTGAGGTCGAGAAACAGAACCGCTTGGGCGCTCGTTTCCCGGCCGATGCGACCGAGCATGCCGAAGGGGAGCGGGTCGGAGCTGGAGAAGCTGGCGCGGCTGAACCAGGTGGTCATCAGGGAGCGCGAGAGGGAGATGAACTCGGCGCGTTGCGAATGATCGAGCGCGCGCCGCCAGCTGGAATCGTAACCGTTGATGAATTCGGCGGTGAGGCGGTTGGTGGCATCGAAGGCGGGCAGCACCGCGACGCGACGCACGTATTCGGGCCAGACATCGGGGCCGCGGACGTTGCGCGGAGTATAGACCGGACCGTGGTCCGGGCCGCGCGGATCGACCGAGGAGCACGCGCCGAGGAGTAAAACAAGGGCCAGGGGCAGGCAGCGAAGGAAACGGGGGGCGGGGAGCGGGAGGCGGGCGATCATTTCTTGGAGGAGCTGGAACCGAAGGAATTGGTGAGCTGAGTCTGCATCTGCTGGATCAAGGACTGGGCTTTTTCCATGGCGATAAAGCCGGCTTCGAGCTGGGAACGACGCTGCACGAGGCGGCGGTCGATTTCGGTGATCTGGTTGGTGAGCGAGGTGTTGTTTTTAGTCAGTTTGGTGGTCTGGCCGGCCAGGAGTCCGCCGCCGCCGAAGCTGCCCACATAGCTATCGAAGAGGGTATCAAGAGTGGCGGCGATGCCGGTGCTGCTTTGGCGGAAGAGGGCCGAGACCTCGCTGGGGCGATCAGCCAGCGCGGCATTGAGTTTGTCCGAGTCTTTGACGGTGAGCGTGGCGGTGGTGCCGGTGAAATCGATGCCGAGGTGGTCCAGGCGGGAGAGGGAGGAGCTGAGCCCGGGGACGGTGGTGAAAATGCTGCGACGCAGCTGGCTGGCCCAGCTTTGGACTTCGCGGTTATCGCTGAGGGTGGAGGCGGAGACCTTGTTGTTGGAACTGGTGACCTTGGTCTGGTCGTCGATGTAGGTTTGGAGCGCGTTAAACTTGGTGATGAAGGTATCGATCTTGGTGCGCATGCCCGAGGTGTTGGACCCCACGGTCACGGTCTCGGTGCCGCCGATGGCGGCGGGGGTGACGGAGAGGCCGGCGATGCCGTGCGAGTCCTCGGTCAGGGTGTTGCTCATGCTGGTGAGCGTGCTTCCGCCGTTCACGGTGAACTGGGCGTTCAAGCCGCGAGTCAGGCTGGAACCGGAGGCGGTGGTGAGGCCGAGGGCGGCGAGGAGATTGCCGCTGGTCTCCGTCATGCCGAAACCGAGGTCGCCGGTGGAGGTGTTGGTAAGCGTGACGCGGTCGCCGGCTACATCGAAGGATGCGCTCACTCCGGCGGCGGAGGCGTTGATGCGGGAGATCACGCTGTTAAGGGTATCGGTGTTGGCATTGTAGCTGATGGTGGCGCCGTTGAGGGTGAAGCTGCCGTTGCCGCTGCCATCCAGGCCGGTGAGAGTGGTGCGCAGGCGGGAGCTCGCCAGGGTGGCGGTGGGGGTAATGGCCCCGAGGGCGGCGCTGCTGGCCACGGCGCTGGTGCCGTTGTTGGCGAGGCGGGCGGCGGTGAGGAAGTTGGAGGTGTCGGTGGTGGAGCCGAGCACGACGGTGGAGCTGCCGGTGAGTTCGATCTTATCCGTCGTGTCGTTGTAAGCTCCGGTCACGGTGCCGCCGGTCGCGGCGGAGATCTTGGTGAACACATCCGCGAGGGAATCGGTGAGGGCCACGGTGACGCGCGCTCCGTTCACGGTGAAATCACCAGCGGTCACGGCGGTGCCGGTGCCCATGGCGGCGAGGGTGACGCCGGAGACGTCGTTGGAGGAGGCGATGGCGGCGCCCCGGTCGGAAGCGCCGACGAGTTTGGCGGCGGTGGCGCGCTGGGTGACGTTGAACGCGTAGGTGCCCATGGTGGCGCTGGCGGTGACGGCGGCCGACCAGCCGGTGCCGGAGACGGTGGCGGAGCGGGCGTCGAAAACTCCGTCTTCATTGAGCGCGTCGGAGGCGTCTCGCAGCTCGGTGATACGCGATTCCACGCCACCGAGGGCGGTGATCTTCTTGGTGTTGGTGTTGATCTCGGTCTGGAGGCGGGTGGCGGGGGCGCGTTCGAGGTCGATCAAACTGTCCACGAAGGTTTTCCAGTCGAAGCCGGAGGCGAGTCCTGAGAGTTGTAAGCCAGCCATGGGAGTAGAGGGACGACGTTTAACGGGGCCGGTGCGGGGGCACACGACCTCGATATAATCCTACGGCACGCGCCGGGCTTACTTAAGCCCGAAAAACGGAGTTGATCGCCGCGATCTGGCTCAACCTGTTGGGCATCCGCCCGTTCGTTCACCCGCTCAATGCACTATTCCGGGCACCTCGGGGATTCACGAACGACCATCTGCTCCGGCATCTTGCGCCACCTCATCGGCTCCAATTCCGCTTCTCGGGCTAAGCGGGTACGTTTGAAATCGGAGCCAAAACACTGCCCGGCAGTTTTTTCCCCCATATGAAAAGTATAAAGGTGTTTAGGGGGTGTCGAATAACTAAAACGTATTTTAAGTTGCTAAAATAAAGAGTTTTACGTGGTAAGTTATTTGGTTGGCCCCGTGTTTGCATATGGGAAGAATATGTTAACCCAAACCGTCCAGCCCCCGTTGGTTGATCAAGTTGTGGAATCCGTGGTTGGCGTCGTGCCGACTGCGTTGCGCGGAGCCTTGCAGGCCTTGGAGTCGGCGAGCGCCGGTGCGGCGGTGGAGGCGGATGCGGACGCGGTGCGGCAATTCGAGGCCGCGCGTGGCGAAGTGGTGCGGGCCCTGCGCGCCTGGGCTCGCCCGGACAAAAAGCATCCGCTGTGGGCCAAGGTGCGGGCGGTCGTAGTTCAGGTCGTTTCCCAGGGTTGGTTGGAGTTGGCTCCGAGTGTCGAGGTGAGCGCGGCGGTTTCGCTCAAGTCTTGGGGCGAGTTGGGCGCGCTCTTGTTGTCCACCCCGTCGTGGCGTCTGGCGACGGTCGCGCCCCTGGCCGATGTGCCCGACGAGTGGTGGGGTGCGTATGCGAGCTGGCTGCTGGCCACGCCGCGCGCGTTTGCCCAGCCGGGCGAAGCGGACGCGTTGGCCCGGCTGCATGAGCGTGGGGTGGTGGAGTTGGCGCGCTGGGTTGACCGGAATCCCGGTTCGTCGGCGGTGAAGGCGGCGGTGGAGGCCTATCTGACGGTGGCGGATCCGGCGGTGTTGGCGCTGAGTTCCCTGAATATTCGGACGGCAGTCGAGGCGCGCGCGCGGATTTTGACCCGGTGTTTCGGCGGCAAGCCGGGCGACTTTACGCCCTTCCCCTTGCCTCGGGCCGGCCGGCGTCTGCGGGTCGGCTTGGTGGCGGAGGATTTCGGTCCGCACGGTGCGACCTATCGGGTGCTGCCCCTGTTTGAGCATCTCGACCCCGAGCGTTTCGAGGTGGTGCTGTTTGTCGCTACCGAGGGCGATTCGAAGGTGGAGAAACACATGCGTTCGCGGGCCAAACGCAGCGAGCTGCTGGCTTACGCACAGTCGGACCGGCTGGCGCAGTTGCGGGCGGCGGAGCTGGATGTGGCTGTTTTTGCCGGTGCGCTCGATTTGCGCACGGAAGGCGCGGGGCGGCTGGCGCTGCACCGGGTGGCGGCTTTGCAGGTGTGCACCGAGCTGGCGGGGGCGACCACGGGCCTGCCGGAGATGGACCTGTTTATCTCAGGCGAGCTGGGCGAGCCCGAGGGTGCGACGGCGCTTTATCGCGAACGGCTGGCGCTCTTGGCCGGACCGGCGCAGGTGTTTAACTTTGAGGCCGATCAAGCGGCGGCCACGCAAGAATGGGACAAGGCTTCGCTGGGTATTCCGGACTCGGCGGTGGTTTTCACCTCGGCGGCGGATTATCGCCGGATCACACCCGAGACCTGGCAGGCCTGGGTGCAGCTCTTGTTGCGCGCGCCCGAGGCCCGGCTGGTCTTGCAGCCGTTTACCCAGGGAATGCCCTCGGAGGCGGTGACCACGCGCTTCGCTTTGCGCTGCGAGGCGGAGTTGACCGCCCGCGGCATCGATTCGGAGCGTGTGCTGATCTCTACCTTACCCTTGGATAACCGTGCCGACGTCAGGCGTTTGCTGCAAGTGGGCGAAGTCTATCTCGACAGTTTGCCTTGCAGCGACCCGGAAGGCGTGGCCCATGCGCTGGCGGCGGGTCTGCCCGTCGTCGCCACCGAAGGCGCTGCGTTGCGCACCCGGGCAGGGGCGTCGCTGGCGCGCGCGGCGGGTTTGGCAGCGTTGGTCGCGACCGATGCCAACGCCTACGTGGAAATCGCGGCCGGGCTGGCGGGCGATGCTTACCGCCGCCAGGAGCTGGCCAGCGCGCTCGCGGTGACGATGGAGAAAATGCCCCTGTTCTTGGACACCTTGGCGCGGAGCGACGCCTTTGCCTCGGTGCTGGACAACGCCTTCGACGAAGTGGTGGAGCGCGGTTTGCCGGCGTTCAAGTCGGGCAACGCCCCGCTGCGTCCGGATGCATTACTGGCGCTGGATGGGCCGGCCCGTCATCGCCTGGGTGTCGAGCTGCTCGATGCGGGCCGCAATGCCCGCGCCGTCGATTACCTGATGGCGGCGCTCGCCCACGACAACGGCACCGCCGTCCTCTGGTATGATGTGGCGCGCGCCCTGCGGGCCAACGGCCAGAACAAAGACGCCATTCAGGCGCTGGAGTCCGCGCTCCGGCTCGATGAAGGCATGCGTGACGGCTGGCGCATGCTGGCCGAGCTGGCCGACGCGGTGGGCATGACCGAGCTCGCCGACGACGCCCGCGCGATGATCGCGCAACTTACCGCCGCCAGCGCCGCCGCCGCACCCAAGGGCCTGCGGCTCAACCTCGGTGGCAAACTCGGCCAGGTGCGCACCACGGCTGGAAATTAAAAATATCCCTTCCGCAACGATTTGGCCTGGGACGGCCAACACTACATCCTGCACGTCACACCCCTTAACCCCCCAGTCACCATGACCCTGTCTTCCACCCATATGGATTTGTCCGAAGCGAACATCCTCGTCACCGGCGGCACCGGCTCCTTCGGCAAGGCCTTCGTCAAAACCGTGCTGGAGCGCTACCCAAACATCGGCCGCCTAGTGGTGTTTTCCCGCGACGAATTGAAACAGTTCGAGATGGCCCAGCAGTTTTGCGGCAAACAGCACAAGGCCCTGCGCTACTTCATCGGCGACGTGCGCGACCCCTCGCGGCTTAAGCGCGCCTTTGAAGGCATCGACATCGTGATCCACGCCGCCGCGCTCAAGCAGGTGCCGGCCGCCGAGTACAATCCCTTCGAGTGCATCAAGACCAACGTGCTCGGCGCGCAAAACGTGATCGAAGCCTGCCTCGATGCCGGCATCCAGCGTGTGGTGGCGCTTTCGACCGACAAGGCCGCCGCGCCGATCAACCTCTACGGCGCGACCAAACTTTGCTCCGACAAACTTTTCGTGGCCGCCAACAACATCGTCGGTCCGCGCGACCTTCGTTTCAGCGTGGTGCGTTATGGCAACGTGATGGGCAGCCGCGGCTCGGTGATTCCGTTTTTTCTGGAGAAGAAAAAGACCGGCATCCTGCCCATTACCGATCCGGCCATGACGCGTTTCAACATCAGCCTTCAAGAGGCGGTGGATATGGTGCTCTGGAGCGTGCAAAACGCCCATGGCGGCGAGATTCTGGTGCCGAAGATACCCTCCTACCGCATCCTGGACCTGGCCAACGCGATCTGCCCCGAATGCGCCAAGCCCATCGTGGGCGTGCGTCCCGGCGAAAAGATCCACGAAGAGATGATCACCCCCAGTGACAGCTTCCACACCGTCGATCTGGGCAAGTATTACGCCATCCTGCCCTCCGGGGCGGATTATACTCGCGAGGAATACTGTGCCGAACACAGCGCCCGCGCGGTGCCCGAGGGTTTTTGCTACAACAGCGGCACGAACGAAGACTTTCTTACCGTCGAGGAGCTGCGAACCCTGATCGGCACCCAGCCCGCCACGGCGGCGGCGTAAACTATCGAACCGCTATGAATACCCCTGCGATGGCAAGCCCCCCCAGCGTATCCACCGGCCTTCCGACGGCTACGGAGCTAAACCGCTTTTTGAGCCAGATACCCTCGGAGACTTCACTCGCCGAGCGGGTATTACTCTACGAGCTTTTTAAAAACTCCTGGGATGGCGAAGGCAAGGTGGTCGAGATCGGGCCATTTTTGGGCGGCACCACCCGGGCGATTGCCTGGGGTATGCAGCATAATACGAACCGCCAGGCCGTGGCGGCTTTTTATACCTTTGATCGTTTTAGTGATTATCACACACCGGAGACTTTGCGTAAAATGCTGGAGCCGATGGTCCAGTCCAAGGTGTTTAAAGCGGAGGAGGCCGATTCCTTGTGTGCGACCGGCAGCTTCCTTGCGCTCTTCAAGGCCATTCATGAGCCGCACGAGTATTATCAACTCATGGAAATACATGATTCGCCTATGCCGGATCTGACAGACGAAGTCGCAAGTTCAAAAGCGCTCGATTGTTTAGCCGAAACAAAGGATTTGGGGGCGGTGTTTATCGACGGCTGCAAATCCTGGGCATCCACTTACTACGCGATGAAGTTTTTATTGCCGCGCACCCGCCTGCACGCCCCGGTGATTTTCCAGGACTTCGGCTGGTATACTTGTTTTTGGATAAGCTCTTTTGTTTATGCCCTCCGCGATGTATTAACCTACGAAAAACATGCGGATTCGACCTATGTGTTTCGGCTTACCAAGGCAGTGAGCGAGGCTGGGATAGCCAAACGATTTAAGCCCACCCCCGAAGCGATGGGCGGGGTGTTTTTTCAGCAAGCGGATGATTATTTGTTCACGCAATGTCAGGCGCGGAATGATAGCCGTGGAGCCTTGATTGCCCGTTTACACCATATTGCAGCGCTGGCCACTACCCACCGGCTAGATGCGGCGGCTAAAATCTTAAAGAGTATCAATCCTTACGAGTATCAAGCTCACGTAAATTTGATCCAAGGTTGCTTAAAGAGCCCGACTTACCGCCCGGGCGGAGAACCCATACTGTGGACGGATAAAAACTGACCCACCTCATTCTTTCGCAGCCACCTGTGTAGTGTTGTCCGTCCCGGACAATTTATTAATCAGAAAATTATTCCGCTGTCCATTTGGCCGAGACGGCCAACCCTACACGCCCCATCGCATACCATGCTCCCTTACGGACGCCAGACCATCACCGAGGACGACATAGCTGCCGTCACAGCGGTATTGCGTTCGGATTTCCTTACCCAGGGGCCGCAGATTGAGGCCTTTGAAAGGCGCTTTGCCGAGCGGGTGGGGGCCAGGCATGCGGTGGCGGTTAACAGCGCCACCGCCGCCTTGCACCTTGCGCTGCGGGTGGCCGGAGTGGGCGCGGGGCATCGCGTGGTGACTTCTCCGATCACCTTTCTGGCTTCGGCCAATGCCGCCGCCTACGTCGGGGCCACACCAGACTTCGCCGATATTGATCCGGTTTCCTACACCCTCTCGCCCGCCGCCTTGGCGGCTACATGGCAAGACGACACCCGGGCGGTCGTGGCGGTGGATTATGCCGGACAGGCGGCGGATTTGCCCGAAATCGCCCGCATTGCGCGGGCGCGCGGGGCGGTGGTGATTGACGATGCCTGCCATGCCATCGGAGGCGCATTTCATACCGAGGCCGCGCCGGGACGTGCGTGGTCCTTGGGCGGCAATCCCTGGGCGGATATTACCACGTTTAGTTTTCATCCGGTTAAAACCCTGACGACGGGTGAAGGCGGTATGTTGGTCACGGATCGTGCCGATTGGGCGGAACTTGCCCGCACGCTACGGTCGCATGGCATCGTGCGCGAGGCGGCCCGTTTGACGCCGCCGACCGACGACAACCCGCTACTGGCCGAGCGCGGCCCCTGGTTTTACGAAATGCAGGAACTGGGCTGGAATTACCGCCTGACCGACCTGCAATGCGCGCTCGGCCTTTCACAGCTCAACCGGTTGGACGCGATGGTGGCGCGCCGCCGCGAGATCGTGGCGGCTTACAACGAAGGGTTGGCCGATTTACCCTGGTTCACCCGCCCGGCCTTGCGCACTGCGGCCGATGGGGCGACGGCTTCGTGGCATCTTTATACAGCGCAGATTGATTTTGCTGCGCTGGGAAAGACGCGCACCGAAGTCATGGCTGAGCTTCGCGCGGCCGGGGTGGGCTCGCAGGTGTTGTATATACCGGTGTATTTACAGCCTTGGTATCGTCGCACCTATGGCTACACGCCGGGCAAGTGCCCGGTGGCGGAGGCGTTTTACACGCAGGCGCTGAGTCTGCCGCTTTATCCGGCGATGACGGGTTCGAATGTATGCGAAGTCATAGCGGCGGTGCGGGCCCTGGTAATATAGAAATATATTTTTATGAATAATCTATGCGTCATACCCGCCCGAGGTGGTAGCAAACGGATACCCCGGAAAAATATCCGCCCTTTCGCGGGTGTTCCTATGATCGCTTATTCGATCGAAGCGGCCCGCAAAAGCGGGTGTTTTTCACGAATAATTGTATCTACAGACGATGAAGAAATGGCGGAAGTAGCTCGTGTCCACGGTGCCGAAACTCCGTTTATGCGTCCGGCCGAGTTGGCCAATGATTTTACCGGCACTATCGAGGTGATAGCGCATGCGACCGAGTGGATGCAAACCCGGCACGGGGCGTTTTCCGCCGTTTGCTGCCTATATGCAACGGCACCTTTTGTACAGGCGGATGACATTCGCAGCGGGGAAGCGGCATTGGCGACCGGGAAGTGGGCATACGCGTTTACAGCAACGGATTTTGCCGCGCCGATTTTCCGGTCGTTCCAGCGCCACTCCGAAGGCGGAGTTGAAATGTTTTTCCCGGACAAGTTTGCCGTGCGTTCACAGGATCTCCCACAGGCATTGCACGATGCCGGCCAGTTCTACTGGGGACGTCCCGAGGCTTGGTTGACTGGCAAGCGTTTTTTTGAACCTCATTCCTTTCCTGTACTTATTCCGCGCTGGCGGGTGCAGGATATTGATACACTTGAGGATTGGACCCGGGCCGAACTCATGTTTGAATCCATTCTCAGAAAATCCTGTGAATAAACGTGTTCTTGTAATCGCCGCACACCCTGATGACGAGGTCTTGGGTTGCGGAGGGACTTTGGCAAAATTCAGCGAAAGCGGTGCCTGCGTTCATGTTGCTTTTCTTGCTGACGGGGTGGGAGCGAGGCAGGAGGTGGTCAGCCCGTCTGCGGGTGAATTGACCGAGCGCAGAGCGGCGGCGCGAACGGCTTTGAATATTATTGGGGTGAATTCGTTTTCATTCGGAGACATGCCCGACAACCGCCTCGACACCGTGCCGTTGCTGACGATCGCCCGCGCGGTTGAAAAACTGATCGCCGAGCACCGCCCGGACACGCTGTTCACGCATCACTGCGGTGATGTAAACATCGACCACCGCCGCATCCACGAGGCGGTGCTCGCGGCGACGCGACCGCAGCTGGGACAACTTGTGCGCACGCTTCTGTTTTTTGAAGTGGCTTCGAGCACGGAGTGGCAGACGCCGGGCTCCGCGCCGGTGTTCGCGCCGAACTGGTTTGTCGATATCAGCGCGACGCTGGACAGAAAATTGCGGGCGCTGGACGCCTACGCGGCGGAACTGCGGCCCTGGCCGCATCCGCGTTCGCGGCGCGGGGTGGAGCATCTGGCGCATTGGCGCGGGGCGACCATCGGGGCGGAGGCGGCGGAGGCGTTCGTGCTCGGGAGGCAGCTGTCGTGAGGTTGCTGATCCGGGCGGATGCGAGCGTGGAAACGGGCACCGGCCATGTGCTGCGCTGCCTCGCGCTTGCACAGGCGTGCCGGCGCGACGGCGGCGCGGTCCTGTTCGCCTGCGCGGCCTGTCCGGCGGAGCTGGCGCAGCGCCTGCGCGAAACCGAAGCGTTCGACGTGACGTTGTTCGAAGCGCAGCCCGGCGGCGCGGCCGACGCGGAAAAAACCCGCGCGCTTGCCGCCGGTTTCGCGGCCGACTGGATCGTGGCCGACGGTTATGCGTTCGACGCCGCGTGGCAGCAGGGCGTGCGGGCGGATGGACGCCGGCTGCTGCTGTTGGACGACCACGCCCATGCCAGCGCTTACGTGGCGGATTTGGTTCTGCATCAGAACGGTTTTTTCGCGGCGGAAATCGAGGCGAGGCGCGCCGCCGAAACACGCGTGCTGGCGGGGCCCCGGTTTGCGTTGCTCCGCGACGAATTTCTCGCGGCGCGCCGCGCGGAGGACCGGGTTTTCGGCGATGTACTCAAAGTGCTGGTTACGCTGGGCGGGACGGACCCGCGGAACGCGACCTCGCAGGTGGTGGCGGCGTTGCGCGGCATCGCGGGCATCCAGGTAGTCGTGGTGGTCGGCGCGGCGAATCCGCATCGCGAGCGCGTGGCCGCCGAGGTCGCGCAGGCGGGACCGGCGTTCCGCGTGGCGGTCGCGCCTCAGGATTTTAAGGAGTGGGTGCAGTGGGCGGATGTCGCGGTCTCGGCGGCGGGCTCGACGGCGTGGGAATTTGCGCTGCTGGGAATCCCGGCGGCGTTGCTGGTCCTGGCGGAGAACCAAAAAGGCATCGCGGCGGTGTTCGCCGGGGCGGACGCGGCGCGGGTTTTGGGCGAAATCGAGACGTTGGCTCCGGAAAAACTGTCGGCGGAACTGGCGGGCTTTTGCGCGGACCGCGAGGCGCTGGCGCGGCTCGGTGCGCGGGCGCGGCGGCTGGTGGACGGGCACGGCGCGAGGCGGGTGTTGGCGGCGATGGGCGCGAAGCTCGCGTTGACCATCGTGAGCGACGCGGACTCCTGGATTAACGCTTATCTGGAGGAGTTTAACTCGGAGCTCGCGGCGGCCGGGCACGCGGTGACGTGGCATCACGATCCGAAGCGACCGGGCGCGGGGGACGCGGCGTTTTTTCTCTCGTTGAGCCGGATCGTGTCCCCGGCGTTGCTGGCCGGGCACGCGCATAATCTGGTGGTGCACGAAAGCGACCTGCCGGCCGGGCGGGGATGGTCGCCGCTGACCTGGCAGATTCTCGAAGGGAAAACCGTGATTCCGGTGTGTTTGCTGGAGGCGGCGGCAGGCGTGGACGAAGGCGAGGTTTACGCGCGGACGAACCTGGAGTTTGCGGGCGGAGAACTCCTGCCCGAGCTGCATCGCGCGCAGGCCGGGGCGACCTTCGCGTTGATCCGCGGGTTTTTGAGCGCGTATCGCGCGGGCCGCGTCGAGGGGCGGGCGCAGGAAGGGGCGGCGGGCTATTACCCGAGGAGACGGCCGGCGGACAGCCGCCTCGATCCGCAGAAAACCCTGGCGGAGCAGTTCAACCTGCTGCGCGTGGTGGACAACGAGCGTTACCCGGCGTTTTTTGAACTGCACGGGCGGCGCTATCGGTTGAAGATCGAAGCGGACGAAATCACCTGAAACCAAGCACCCGATGAAACTACTCTTTACCGGCGGCGGCGGGGCGGGCAGCGAAGCGATCTGGCGCGCGTGGCGGGATCGTCACGACTTGTATTTCGCCGATGCGAATCCCGCCGCGATCGATCCGGCGATTCCGGCGGAGCGCCGCGTGGGACTGCCCTGGGCGAACGATCCGCTGTTCGTTGACGGACTGCTGGCGGCGGCGCGGCAGCGCGGCATCGACTGGGTGGTGCCGACGGTGGACGAGGAATTGGCGCCCCTGGCCCGCGCGGCCGAAGTGACCGGCGGGCCAAGAATCTGGATCGCGCAACCCGACTTCGTGATGACGATGACCGACAAGCTCGGCTGTGCGGAGGCGTTGCGCCGGCACGGTCTGGCCGCGCCCCGCACGAGCACGGCCGAGACGCCGGACGGTCTGGGTTTCCCGCTCATTTTAAAACCCCGCGCGGGTCGCGGTTCGCGCGGGGTGCTGAAGCTCAACCGTCCGGCGCAGATCGCGGCCTACCTCGCGTTGAACGACGCGCCCGCCGCCAGCATCGCGGCGCAGGAATGGATCGAGGGCCAGGAATACACGGTGTTCGCGTGCGGAGACGCGGCGGGGCGGCTGCGCGCGGTCGTGCCGGTGCGCGTGCTGGAGAAACGCGGCGTGACGATCCACGCCCACACCGAGCGGGTGCCGGCCATCGAGGCGTATGCCCGCAGATTTCAAGAGGCTTTCCGGCCGACCGGGCCTTACAACCTGCAAGGGATGCTGACGCCGGCCGGCGAGTTTGTGCCCTTCGAGATCAATCCGCGCATCTCGACCACCTTTTGCCTGGTGCTGGCCGCCGGCCTCGACCCGTTTGCGTCTGCGCAGGGAGGCGACCTGCTGCCGTATGCCGCGCCGGTGGCGTTGCACCGCCACTGGACCAATCATTTCGCCCCCGCTTTTTCGCCATGAGCAACCCAACCGAACCGTTTCCCTCTCCACTGTCCGTGCGCGGACGCGCACGCATCGGCGCCGATTGCGAGCCGTATATCATGGCCGAAGTCGGCACGAACCATAACCGCGATCTGGCCACCGCGCGCACTCTGTTAAAGGAGATCGCCGCCGCCGGGTGCGATTGCGCGAAGTTCCAGATCTACGAGCCCGACGAGATCGTGAGCGGCCGGGTGCGGGCCTCCGCCTACGGGCTGGACCAGCTCTACGGGGATATTTCCGCGCGCGAGATGTTCGGGCGCCATCTGCAAACCCCGAAGGCGTGGTTCCCGGAACTGCGCGATTACTGCCACGAGTTGGGGATGGATTTTTCCGCCACGATTCACGGCCCCGACGGCCTCGCGTGGGCGCAAACCATCGGGCTCGACGTGGTGAAAATCGCCTCGATGGACCATAACAACACGCCCTTCCTGAAGAGTCTGGTGAATCGGGTGAAGGCGCCGATTCTCGTTTCGTTCGGCATGGGATACCTCGAAGACATCGACGCCACGGTGGAAATTCTGCGCGGGCACGGACCCGGCGCGGGCGTGTTTCATTGCTGCGCGGTGTATCCGCCGACACCGGAGGAAGTGCGGCTGGCGAACATCCCGTTTTTGCAGGCGCGGGAGCGCGTGCCGGTCGGGTTTTCGGATCACACGATGGGCGTGGAGACGGCGCTGGCGGCGCGGGCGTTTGGCGCGGGTTTTTTTGAGAAGCACCTGACACTCGATCGCAAACAAAGCGGCCCCGATCATCCCTTCGCGATGCAGCCGGAGGAGTTCGCGGAGTATATCGCGGTATTGAAAAAAACGCCGGCCGGCCGGCCCGAGGCGGGGGCGGCGTTTGTGCCGCCGTCGGCCCGCGAGTTGAAGAACCGGTCGGAGTATTTGAAAAGCGTGATCCTGCGCGAGGCGCGACCGGCGGGACACCGGATCACGGCGGACGATGTTTATCTGGCGCGGCCCGCCTCGGGGATTCCGCCCCGGGAAATGCAGGCGGTGATCGGCGCGGTGCTGGCGCGCGACGTGGAGGCGGAATCGGTGTTGCGCTGGGAAGACGTGAGCCGGGGGGCGTGATGCGCATTCTGTTGCTGGGGGGCACACGCTTTGTCGGGCGGGCACTGGCCGCGCGGCTCGTTGCCGCCGGGCACGAAGTCACGGTGTGTTCGCGCCGCGCGGAAGGCGCGCCGCCCGGCGTGCGCGTGTGGGCGGGGGAACGCGCCGAGGTGCTGGCGCAGGCTCCGGGGCGGCCGCACGCCTTCGACGCGGTGGTGGATTTCACCGCGTATGACGGCGGGGCGGTGGCGCGCGCGCTGGCGGTGTTTCCCCAAGCGGCGTATCTGTTCATCAGCTCCACGTGGTTGGGGCGGCCTACGGGGCCGGTGGCTTTGCCGCCGGTGACGGTGGATTACCTGAACGGAAAGCGCGCGGCCGAGGACGAGGTCGCGCGGGCGCGGGCGGGCGGGCGGCGGGCCGCAGTGGTGCGATTGCCGATGGTGTGCGGGGCGGGGGATCATACGGGGCGGGTGGATTTTTACCGGCGGCGTTTGCGGGATGGAGAACCGGTCATCCTGGTCGAGGGCGGGACGAATCCCGTGCCGCTGTTGTGGCGCGAGGACGCGGCGGAGGTTTTGAACGCGGGCATTTCCGGCGGTCGCATCTGGGCGGTCGAGCGGTCGGATGCGTTGCCCGAAAAGGCGGAGACGGTGTCGGTGCTGCTTGCGCGGCTGGCGGCGGCGGAGGGGGTGGCTTACAGGCCGGTCGCGGTGGCGGGAGCGCGGCTGCGGGCAACGTTTGCGGCGTATCTGGAGGCGGAGCCGTGGTGGCGCGAAACGGTGCCGAAGCCCTCGCCGGAAAACCTTTTCTCGCTAGTCGGACTCGCGGCAAGGGAACCTGACGCGTGGATCGACGAAATCGTGCGGGGTGGTCCGCCCCGCGCGGAAACCGGTGATCTTCGCGTCCGCGAGGCCGCGTGGTGGCGCGAGCACGGAGCCGCCGTCCCATCATGAATGCGAAACAGGCGAATCCCTTTGCGGCGATTACCGGCGTGTTTGAGGCGCTGGGGCGGGACCTGCTGGCCTGGCGAGGCGACGAGACGGCGCGTCATCTATACTCCAAAAAGGACTTTAAAACAGAGGCCGACCGGCGGGCGGACGTTTTCTTGAAGGAACGCATGTCGGAGATTTTTCCGGGGATACCGGTGTGGTCGGAGGAGGATGCGACGCGCGCGGACCGGCGGCCCGCGCGGTATTGGTTGATCGATCCCATCGACGGCACGGCGAGCTGGTATGACGGATTTGCGGGTTTTGTGACGCAGGGGGCGTTCTTTGAAAAGGGGCGGCCGGTTTACGGGGTGATTCACGCGCCGGCATTCGGGATGACGTGGACGGGCGAGACGGGGAAAGGGGCGTGGCGGAACGGATTCGCGTTGGAGCGTTTGCATCCGTCGGAGAGACGGGTTTTGACGGACAACACGCCCGAGCCGCACGGCTTCGCCGCGCTCCTGATGGAACCCTTGCGAATCACCGCTTACCGGGAGAGCGGGAGTCTGGGTTTAAAATCGGTGCTGGTGGCGGACGGCACGGCGGATCTTTTTGTGAAGAACGTGGCCATCCGTGACTGGGATGTCGCGCCGGCGGCGGTGATTCTGGCGGAAGTCGGCGGTCGGCTGACGGGGCTGTCCGGCGAGGAGTGGGATTACGCGGGCGGACTGGAGAAGACGGGCGGGTTGATCGTGGCGCGCGACGATGCGCTGCTCGCCGAGGCAGTGGCGGCGGTGCGCGGCCTCACGGTTTAGGGCCAATGCCGTTAAGGCATAGGCACGATATTTAAGGAAACCATGCCCGAAGAGCTTGGCTGGGAGGTTTTTCTGGGCCAAGAACTGACAGGCTGGCGGATTGCTCGGGGACAAGATCGGGCGCGGCGCGGCGGCAATAGC
>JAPLTN010000051.1 GCA_026398135.1 Verrucomicrobiota bacterium | reverse complement strand
CCGCGCAGCCGGGTAAACAGAGCCAGGTAATCCCGCGCCCGTTCGGCCGGCGCAAACACCCTCCGGGCAAACTTCGCGGCGGCCCTGGCGGCGGCGACCCGCGCCGCCGGATCAACGAGATAGCGCGTGAGCGCAGCGGCCAAAGCCCCCGTATCGTCAGCCGGAACCAAGATACCCGTCACCCCGTCTTCGATGCACTCATCCACTCCGGCGGCACGGGCGGCGACCACCGGCAAACCATGGGCCTGCGCTTCGATCAGGAAATTCGACAACGACTCGGCCCGTGAAGCCAGAATCGCCAAATCCGCCGCCTCATAAAAAGGCCGCGGATCGGCCTGAAACCCAAAAAACTTCACCCGCTCCGCCAAACCCAACCGCTCCGCCAACGCGGTACAGCCGACGCGTTCCGGTCCTTCCCCGACAAACCAGAGCCGCCAATCCACCCCGGTCGCCGACACGCGCGCCGCCGCCTCAATCAGGGCGCGTTGGTTTTTTTCCACCCGAAACATGCCCACGCACAACAAAACCACCGAGCCGCCCCCCACGCCCCCGGCCCGGCGCAAAGCCTCCCCCTCCGCCGTTCGACCCGCTCCCGCTCCAACCGTCCCAACCTGGCCGCCGGGGGGAAACACCAACGCGTTGTGAATCACACTTACCCGTTCCGGCCCCATTCCATATCGCTCCATTAAAACCCGCGCTGATTCCGCGCTATTTGCCACGACATGAGCTACTTTGCTTAAACTCCGCCGGAACCCGCGCGGCAGCGCCTTGCCCGTGCGCATCGTGCCCACCACCACAGTCCCGGGAAGCGCAGCAACCAACCGCGCTCCGTAGCTGTTGGCCATGCGGCCCATGAGAAGCACCACGTCAGGGCACTCGCGGCGCAGAGTCCGTACCAAACCCGGCGCAAACCAATTCAAACCCAGATCAAAGGGTTGCAACGCAGTGGCCGACACTGGCGCGAGTGTCCCCGCCAGCACTCCGCCGGGCCGAAAAGTGATCACCCCGACATCATGCCCGGCAGCACGAAACGCCTGCGCCAGCAACACCGTCTGCCGCTCCGTGCCCCCGCTACGCAACACGTCCTGCACGATCCGGATACGTAACGCACTCATTCGCCCAAAGACAGCGCCGCCTCTTCGGTCGTGCCAAACAACAGACGCGCCGAGTGCTCCCACGTATGCCGCCGCGCCCACTCCGGCCCCGCCGCGCCCAATCTCTCCCGCAACGCCTTATCCTCCAACAAACGCGCAAAGGCCCCAGTCAGTTCCGCCCGCCGATGCGGCGCCACCAACAACCCGGTTACCTCGTCTTCCACCGCCTCCGGCACCCCGCCCACCCGGTGAGCCACCACCGGCAACCCGTGCGCCGAGGCCTCCAAATACACCAACCCAAACCCTTCCACACTATGGCCATGGTCGATACTCGTCAGCGCGAAGATATCCGCCGCCGCATAAACCGACTCCAGGTTTTCATCGGAAACATCCCCCAAAAAAACCACCGGGAAATCCGCCTGTGCCGCCGCCTCGCGCAAGCGCCCTTCATAAGCCGGACGAGATGCGGTGCCGACCAGTCGATACTCCACCCGCGCCCGCAACTCGGAAGGCAGCGCCCGCAGCGCCTCCAAGGTATCCAGTTGCCCCTTGCGCGGATGCAGCCGCCCCACCGTCAACACCACCAAACGCCGCCCTTCCGCCGGAGCCCGCTCTTCCGCCGCCCGCGTTCCGAAACCAGCCCGCAAGGCCCCCGGGGTGCGAAAAATCTTGGTCGCCGCTTCGGGAAACCGTTCCAGAAGAATTTTTTCCGTATAACCGGTCAATACACTCACCCGCTCCGCATGAGCGATCAAGCGTCGCGTCATCACCCGCGCCAGCGGATTGGCATGCAGCCGCAAAATCTCCGAACCATGAAAGGTTAACGTAAGATTTCTCGGTCGGAAGGTACGAAACGACAGCAGAGGCATCATCGCCAGCATCGGCCCCGGTTCGCAAAGATAGACCTGCGCCCGGCGCAACTGCCGCCGCGCCCGCACCAACTGCCGCGCATGCGCCAGACAACACCGCCATCCGTGCGATCCCCGCAGCTCCAACCGTCGAATCTTAAACGGCCACTCCGCAGCATCATCCGGGCGCGTCGTCTGCTGCGCCCAGACTTCCACCTCATGCCCTAACTCCACCGCCGCCCGCGCCATCTCTTCCGTAAACGTCGCAATCCCGCCCCGCTTGGGGAAGAACTCATGCGTTAAGATAAACAAAGGAAAACCAGTGCGGGCCATGGACGAAGCCCCAAAAACACCGAAACCCGCAACGAAAGCCGCAAGCAGATAAACACACCCCTCGCAAAAGTATGAATATTTGTCTTGGCCGGAATGAACCGTGCTTTCTTCTCTTAATTTTGCATACTAGCCGCTTTTACCGAGATGTCACAGCCTCCTGAAACCTCCTCCACCGCCCCCGATCAAGTTACCGAAGCGCAGTTGCGCGACAGTTTGCGGCGTTGCTCCGAGCAGACCATTCAGGCCGCCTTGGCCTACCGGCAAACCAAAGCCCCCGCCCACACCCTGCCCGTGGTGGTCGGCATCATCGAGCGCTACGTGGACCCCGAACTCCGTGCCAAACTCACCGAAGCTGGAGAAGACCTGCGTCTCGTTGAAGACCTCGGACTCGACTCCCTCACCATGATGGAAATCGTGATGTTGGTGGAAGAGGTCGTCGGCCTCACCATCTCCAACGACGAGCTGCGCGGCCTGCTCACCGTCGGCGACATCCGCACCTTCATCGACCGCAAGGCCGCCGGCCTGGATGCCTCCCCCGCTTCCCCGGTCGGCGACCATCCAGCCGCCGCCGCTCAAGCCTAAGCGCCCGCTACGTGGAGCCCGCCGCACCGGTTTTTTTCCCGACTGAAGCGATCTTGGCGCGCATGCCGATCGCGCCGCCGTTCATGTTTCTGGACGAAGCCACCGTCGGCCCCTCCGGCGCCCAAGGCCGCTACACCATCACCGGACAGGAGTTTTTTCTCGCCGGTCATTTTAAGGGCAACCCCATCATGCCCGCCTCCGTGATGCTGGAAGCCCTCGGTCAGCTCGGCGTATTTTACCTGCTCACCGGCCTGCCCGAATCCGCCGCCACCGGCCCGATCGACCCCGCCACGATTTTCTTCGCCTCCTGCGACGGCGTGCGCTGCCACCGCGTCTGCCGCCCCGGCGACATTCTGGAGCTCTCGATCAAACCGCGCCGCATCAAAGCCCCCCTCGCCGTGCTTGAAGGCGTCATCCGCGTCGGCGGCCAGAAAGCCGTCGGTGCCGAAGAGATCACCCTCACCTTCGGCCCCGCCTCGGCATAAGTCGCGAAAAAGGGCTTCCCCGCCCCCTCACTTTGCCGCTCACTGCCCGCAAATGGCCCGCGTTTTTGTCACCGGTTTAGGCTTCATCACCAGCATCGGCAACGACTCCGCCACCGTGGAGCGCAACCTGCGCGACCTGCGCCACGGCATCGAGCCCTACGCCCCCTTCGCCGCCGCCGGCATCCCGGTCAAAGTCTCCGGCACGGTCAAAGGCTTCGACACCATCTCCAACGACCCCGAGGAATGGACCCTGCCCGCCGGCTACGCCTTCAAACGCGAACTCCTGCGCAGCATGAGCCCCCACGTGCTCTACGCCTCCTGCGCCCTGCAACAGGCCATCGCCGACGCCCGCCTCGCCCCCGCCGACGTCTCCAACGACCAGACCGGCCTCTACGCCGCCTCCGCCGGCTCGCCCCGCCTGCTCGCCGCCAACATCCAGCGCATGCACCAGCACGGCGTCATGCGCTGCCCCCCGCTCGCCGTCGTCGCCAGCATCGCCGGCGCGGTCCAGTTCAACCTCGTCGCCCATTGGAAAATCAAGGGCTCCTCCACCGGCTTCGCCTCCGCCTGCGCCTCCTCCGCCCACGCCCTCGGCTTCGCCGTCGATGACATCGCCCTCGGCCGCCAGGACCGCATGTTCGTGGTCGGTGCCGAGGACGGCAACGTCGAGACCATCCTGCCCTTCGCCTCCATGCGGGCCCTTTCCCTCAACCCCGACCCCGCCACCGCCTCCCGCCCCTTCGACGCCGCGCGCGACGGCTTCGTCGGCACCGGCGGCGGCGTGGTCCTCGTGCTCGAAAGCGAAGCCGAGGTCCTCCGCCGCGGCGTCCAGCCCTACTGCGAAATCCTCGGCTGGGGCCAGGCCTCCGACGGCCACAACGTCGCCATGTCCCACCCCGAGGGCCTCGGCCTCGCCTCCGCCATGCGCCGCTGCCTCGCCGCCAGCCGCCTCACCCCCGCCGATCTCGATTACGTCAACGCCCACGCCACCTCCACCCCCATCGGCGACGCCTCCGAGTGCCGCGCCCTTCACACCGTGCTCGGGCACGAGGCCGCCCGCGTGGCCGTGAGCAGCACCAAGGCCCTCACCGGCCACGGCCTCTCCCTCGCCGGCGCGATGGAAAGCGCCTTCTGCGCCCTCGCCCTCAAACGCGGCTTCATCCCCGGCTCCGCCCATATCGCCAAACTCGACCCCGTCGCCGCCGGCCTGAACATCCCCCGCACCACCGAGTCCGCCTCCTTGCGCACCGTGCTCAACAACAGCAGCGGCTTCGGCGGGGCCAACGTCGCCGTGGCCTTCTCCCGCGTCGTCTAGGCCGCCATGCCCGCCCGCCCCCTCGCCGAGCGTTACCCGCGCGCCTTCATCACCGGCGCCAGCAGCGGCCTCGGCGCGGCCTTCACCACCCGCCTGCTCGCCGAGGGCGTGGAGGTCTGGGGCACCGCCCGCGACGCCTCCCGCCTGCCCGCCCGCCCCGGTTTCCACCCCGTCTCACTCGATCTCGCCCAAGGCGACGACGCCGCCGCCGCCTTCACCCAGGCCCAGACCGAGGCCGGCGGCGGTTTCGATCTCTTAATCAACAACGCCGGCTACGGCGTCTTCGGCCCGGTCGAGAGCCAGCCCTTCCCCATCTGGGCCGCCCAGCTCGACGCCCTGCTCACCCAAACCCTCCGCCTTTCCCTGCTCGCCCTGCCCGCCATGCGCGCCCGCGGCCGCGGCGCACTGGTCAACATCAGCTCCCTTGCGGTCGAGTTCCCCATCCCCGGCATGAGCGGCTACAACGCCGCCAAAGCCGGCCTCTCCGCCTGGAGCCTCAGCCTCGCCTACGAACTCGCCGGCACCGGCGTATCCGTGGTGGACTTTCGCCCCGGCGATTTCCGCACCCCCTTCAACACCGCCGTCGTGCAAAGCCCCGGCACCGCCGAGCCGCCCGCCCCTCGTTGGGCCCGCGTCTGGCGGCGCTTCGAGGCGATGCACGACGACGCCCCCACCGTGGATGTCGCCGCCGAAGATCTCGTTCGGGCCCTACGTCGCGGCCGCTCCGGCATCGTGCGCTCGGGTTCCTTTTTTCAAGCCCGCCTCGCCCCGCTCCTCGCCCGCCTCGGCTCCGAACCGCTGCGCCGCGCCATCCAGGCCCGCTACTTCGACCTAAGATGAAATCCCGGTCTGCGGCCCCGGTGATCGCGTATCTGTTCACCACCTTCCCCAAAAACACCGAGACCTTCATCCAGCGCGAGGTCTCCGGCCTGCTCGCCCGCGGCCTCGACTTGCGCCTCTACTCCATCTGGGGCGGAGAACCCACATTCGAGGGCCGGCCCGTCCGCCTCTTCCCCAAGTGGAAACTCCTCACCCTGCTCTGGTGGCTGCCCTGGCTCGTCCTCTGCCGCCCCCGCGCGACCGCCGAGCTGCTGCGCGGCGCGCGGCGCCGTCCGCCTTCCCTGCTTAACCTCGGAGAAAACCTCATCAGCCTCGGCTTCGCCCTCACCCACGCCGCCGAGTTCCGCCGCCTGCGCCCCGCCCACGTCCACGCCGTCTGGGGCGGCGGCCCCTCCGCCGCCGCCTGGCTGCTCTGGCGGCTCGACGGACACCCCTTCAGCGGCGCGGGCCACGCCTACGATCTGTATCGCCACGGCGGAGACGGCTGGCTGCGCGAAAAACTTGCTCCCGCCCGCTTCGTCCACACCTCGACCGAGATGGGCGCGGCCACCCTGCGCGCCAAGGGCATCGCCCCGGAAAAAATTCACGTCATCCGCCGCGGCCTCACCTCCCTGCCCGCGCTCAAGCCCCTGCGCCCCGACCGCGCCACCACCCCGCTGCGCCTGCTCTGCGTCGCCCGCCTCGTGCCCAAAAAAGGCTTCGAGCACCAGGTCCGCATCTACGCCGCCCTCCGCGCCAAAGGCATCGCCTTCGAAGCCCGCATCGCGGGCGAAGGCCCCCTGCGCGCCGAACTGGAAACCGCCCTCCGCGCCGCCCATCTCACCGACTGCGTTACCTTCCTAGGCCACCGCCCCCAATCCGACATAGCCGAGCTGCGCGCCTGGGCCGACGTACTGCTTCACACCGGCGTGGTCGCCGCCGACGGCGACCGCGACGGCCTGCCCAACGTCATCCCCGAGGCCATGGCCGCCGGCGTGCTCGTCGTCACCTCCCCCGCCGCCGCCACCACCGAAGCGATACACGAAGGAAAAACCGGCCGCGTCGCCGCCGCCGAAGACGCCGCCGCCTGGGTAAACATCCTCCGCGAGCTGCGCGACGACGACGCCCAAGCCGAACGCCTGCGCACCGGTGCCCGCGCCTGGGTCGAGCGCGAATTCGACGCTCACCAAAACGCCGCCCGCCTCGCCGCCCTTTACGCCAGTTAGCGTTTATCCGCCGCCGCCCCGCCGCTCCACTTGAGCTTGGCCCGCACCACCGCGAAGTGGCTGTGGTCGCGCCGCTCGATCAGCCGCAGCCGATAAGGCGAAAGCGCGATTTCAATCGCCGCATCCGGCGCGGGCGCGGGAAGCAAACGTCCATCCGCCGCCACGATCAGCCCAGTCGCCGCTTCTGATAAATTATGCACCCGCAACTTCACCCCGGCGCAAAAAATAATCGAACGGTTGCTCAGCGTATGCGGACAGATCGGCGTCATCGCCAAAACCTCCGCCGCCGGGTGAATCAAGGGCCCGCCCGCCGATAAGTTATACGCGGTCGAACCCGTCGGCGTGCTGAACACCAACCCGTCGCAAAGGTAGTCCGTCACCAACTCGTCGTCCGCAAACACCTCCAGCCGCACCAGGCGCGAGTTGGACGCATCCTTGATCAAAATATCGTTCAGCGCCGCCACCCGCTCACCTTCGCCGCAACGACACGTCACCAGAGCGCGCTCGGTCGTCACGTAGTCGCCCGCCAGCAAAGTCGTAAAACACTCCCGCGCCTCGTCCGCCGCCCACGGCGTCAAGAAACCCAGGCTGCCCCGGTTCACCCCGATCAAGGGCACGCCCGCTTCCGCCGCCGCCGGAGCCGTACCCAGCAGGGTCCCGTCGCCGCCAATCACACAGCACGCATCCACGTCGCGCAGGTGCGAGGTTGGCAGCGGAAACGCATGCGTCACGCGTGTGCTCACGCCCGCCGCTTCCGCCAGCGCCACCAAGTCCGCCGCCAAATCGCACGCGCCGGCTTTCTGTTCGTTAACCACAAAGGCAAGGCGGCGGATGGGGGTCATGCGTGCGGTCAACTTGCCTGGCTCGCCGGCGAATGTCCAACGGCCAATGCGTTACGTGTGCGCGACGCCCGCTTTTTTTAACCCCAGCAGAAACTCGCGATTGCCATCCGTCCCGGTGATTGGGCTATCCATCGTGCCGACCAGCTCCGCCCCGGCCAACTGGCTCAGCGCAAACGCCTGAATATCTTCGAGAACCCGCTGCTGCACCGCCGGGTCGCGAATGATGCCCTGCCCCTTGTCCACCTCGGCCTTGCCCGCCTCAAACTGGGGCTTCACCAACGCCACCAACGTGCCGCCCGCCCGCACCACCGGCCACACCGCCGGCAGCACGCTGCGCAGCGAAATGAACGATAAATCCATCACCACCGCATCAAACTCCGCCCGGGGTAAAATCGCCGGATCCAGCGTGCGCGCGTTGACCTGCTCCAGATTGGTCACGCGCGGATCCGCCAGCAAACGCCCGTGCAACTGCGCCCGCCCCACGTCGAGACAAACCACGTCCACCGCCCCGGCCTGAAGCGCACAGTCGGTAAACCCACCCGTTGAGGCACCGACATCCAGCACATGAGCCCCGCGCAGATCGAGCCCGAAGCGGTCCAGCCAACCCTGAAGTTTTTCCCCGCCGCGCGAGACGAAGCGCTCCGCCTGCACCAGCGTGAGCGGAAAATCCGACGGGTATTCGCGCCCCGGTTTGTCGAGCCGCTCGGTTCCGCTGCGCACCAGCCCGGCCATCACGTAAGCCTTGGCCTTGGTGCGCGTCGGCGCGAGCCCGCGCGCCACCAACAATTCATCAAGCCGGATTTTTCCGTGAGGGGCAGACATCAGAGCGCGCCCCACTCAGCGAGAAACGCCCGCGCCGGAATCATGTGCCCGGCCGGCTGCGGATGCACCCGATCCCAAGCCAGACTGGCCGAATGCGCGTGCGCCAGCACCGCATCGAACGCCGCCTGCGTATCCAGAAAACGCTTGCCATGACAAGTCGCCGACCGCCGCGCGATCACCCCGTATTCGTCCATCCGCGCGCGCATGGCGTCGGCGCGGTTCAGCACCCGCACGGGAGCCGCTGGATGCGTCGCCGTGATCCAAGCCTCGACGAAGACCGCGCTGCCCCGGGGTGAAGACTCGCTCCTCGGCTCGCGACCGGCGGCGGTGCCGGAGTTGCCGATAAAGAGAGGTTTTGAATACTGGGGCGGAAACATGGCAGGAGGTCTAAAATGTGGGGCAAGAATCGTCACCGGTTCAACGGCCATTCTTCCCCCAACCAACACCGTCACCCCGCCCCTGTCCCCACGCCCTCGGCCACCCGATTCCTCCCCCGCCCTCTATCCCGCCACTATCATTCCCCCTACCGTGCCCCTCGCGTGCCGATATCCCGCCCCCGCTCCGCAGCCTTTCCACGCCCCAAGCACAGTGTAACCAAATTGGTTACACTGTGCTTGAATCGGTATCCCGATGGATTTGTCGGTGACGAAGCGTCGGGTGCGCGCGGCAGAACAGGGGTGTCCACTCGGGATGGCGCGGCCGCTCTACGCGGCGGAAGCGATGCAGAGCGGTAACTGGCTATCAGCGCAGAGCGTTAGCGGGGGCCGGAATGGGCCAGAGTGAGTCGGCAGACGGACCGGTAGAGGGAACGGCAGACGGGCCGGCAGCGGACCGGAAGCCACCCACTACCCATCAACCCGCTCCGAATCGCCCTCCCCTCCCTTACCGGGCACCCGGCACAGTGTAACCAAATTGGTTACACTGTGCCGGGTGCCGTATGCATCCCATTACGCGAGCTTTTGCCGGGCCGGGCTCCAGCAGGTCGTGCGTCCACCGATGGTCGCACGTTCGAGGGGTTTTTTCGTGCGCGGACACTTGCCTCCCTCCTCCCAACGGTGCTGGAAAAGCCAGCTCGCCGGCGGATCCGGCCACCGCTCAGCGGCGGTGTCGCCCTCACCGATCAACCGCAACGCCTGCTCCGCCACCCACACCGTCTCGCGATGCAGTTTCTTGATCTCAACCGCCGAAAGCTCGCCACAACGCCGCGCCGGATGCAGCGCCGCCCGCCACAGAATCTCATCCGCCATCCAGTTACCCACGCCCGGAAACCGTTCCTGCATAAGCAACACCGCCTTCAACGGAGCCCGCGCCCGTCGGCGTAAAAACTCCGTCACGGCCTCCACCGTAAACCCGGACGAAGTCACGGCCGGCGCGATGCCCGCCCACCACTCGGGCGCATCCGGTCCGACGTGAAATTGCACCCGCCCAAACATACGAAAATCAGAAAACACCAGCGACTGCCGCGCCCCCGGTTGATCGAGGATGAGGTGATCCGCTTTTTGGTCGGTCAACCCGGCCGGTCGCACCGTCAGCTCACCCGTCATGCCCAGATGCACGCCCAACCAGAGCGGAGTGCGCGCCGCGTCGGCGGCGATCAAGCGAAACACCATTTGCTTGGCCGCCGCCGCCGAGGACTCCAACCTCGCGCCGGGCAACCAGCTGGCGAGTTCGGTGGCATCGCAGGCTTTGAACACGCCGGCGCGCGCATGCAGCCGCACCGTCGCCACCACGTGGCCGAGGCCGGGATTCCACCGGCGGCGCATGTATTCGACTTCGGCGAGTTCGGGCATGTAGGTAACGCTTCCTCGCCTCAATCGCCCAAGGCCGCCCTTACCGTCGCGGCCGTCAACAGCTCCGGCAGCACCTTCGGCTCCGCCGTTCCAGGCAGATAGACCAGATTAAACGGCACCGCCGCCCGATCCCAACGTTTCAACTCCGCCGTGATCAGAGGATCGCGGTTGGTCCAGTCTCCTCGCAGCAGCGCCACCCGCCGCTCTCGCATCACCTTGCGCAGCTCCTCCGAACCCGGACCGGCGAAAATAGCCTTTTTGTTCGTCTGGCAGGTGAAACACCACCGCGCGGTGAAATCCACGTAGATCGGCCGCCCTTCCGCCCGCAGCCCGGCCACCCGCTCCGCACTCCACGGCTCCCACTTCAAATCGCCCGCCGCCGCCGCGCGCGGCCAGCCGTAAACCATCGCAACCGCCACCAAACCCAACGCAAACACCAGCAAACCTCGTCGCGGCCGCGCCGCCGGTGCCGTGGCCCGGCCATAAAGCCACAAGGCAAACGCCAGCCCGGTCAGCGCCAGCAACACCGCCAGCAGCCCGTCGCCTTCCACTTGCCCGGCCAAAATCCACACCATCAGACCCACCGTGCCGTAGAGCAAAAACGCCATGCCTTGCTTAAACGTTTCCATCCACGCCCCCGGTCGCGGCAGCGCCCGCACCGCCGCCGGAAACGCCGCCAGCAGCAAATACGGCGCGGACAACCCAAGCCCGATCGCGGTAAACACCGCGAAGCTCGCCACCACCGGCAAGGCCAGCGCCGCCCCCAGCGCCGGAGCCAGGAAAGGAGCGCTGCACGGCGTGGCCACCACCGTCGCCAGCACGCCGGTGAAAAACGAGCCCGCCAGTCCCTGCTTCTGCTGCAAGCCCCCGCCCAGCGCGGTCGCCCCCAACCCAAACTCAAAAACACCCGACAGATTCATCGCAAAGGCCAGCAAACCCGCCGCCAGCACGAATACGAACCCCGGTTCCTGGAGTTGAAAGCCCCACCCCAGTTGCTCGCCCCCCGCCCGCAACAAGGCCAGCACCGCCGCCAGCAACCAAAACGACAACAACACCCCGGACGTAAACACCAGCCCGTGCGCGGTGATCTTTTTGCGATCCGCCCCCGCCTGCTGCACGAAACCCAGCACCTTCAAACCCAACACGGGAAACACGCAGGGCATCAGGTTCAAAATCAGCCCCCCGAAAAACGCCGCCGCCAAAACCCCGCCCAACGCCGCCGCGCCCAACGCCGCACCCTCCTTCGTCGCGTTGTCCGCCATCGCGCCCGCCGCCGTGATCGGCAAATCCAGCGCGTAAGCCGCCCCCTCGGCAAAAGTCAGCACCCCGCGCAAACGCGTCGGCACCGCTGGCTCCGCATAATCCGAAACCGCCAGATCCACGATAAACTCATGCGCATGCGGTGTCTCCCGCCGCGCCTGAGGCTGATCGTAGGCGATGGACGCATCCTCGGCAAAAAACCACGGACCCGCCGGCACCGCTTGCCGCGCGTCGGCCGCGCGCAAGGTCAGCCGCACGATCTTGCCTTTGCCCTCCGCTCCTGCGCCGAGGCCTGTACTCGCTCCCGCCACCTCGGTCGCCGCCGCCTGCCAGATCGGAGGCAACCCACGCGGCACCGCATCCAGCGCCGCCAACAAACCCTCGCCATCGGCCGAATCGGTGACGTTGGCCGCGGTCATCGCACCGGCCGGAGTGGGGGTCAACGTGAGCGCGACCGCCGCCTCGCCCGGCTTGCACACGTCCTTGCACATCAGCCATTCCGCCTTGGCCCGCAGCGTCACCGGCACCCCGGCGGCGAGCCCGGCTGGTGGTTTCAGCTCGACCGGCAAATAAACCACGCCCTCGTAACCGTTGCCCGCCAGATGTCCGCTGGTGTCGTAAACCCGATGCGGTGCCGGCCAGAGTATCGGCCCCGCGCTCCAGCCCGGCGGCAATTCCCAAGTCAAAGTAGTGGGCAGGCCCGTACCCGGCGCGATCCAGTAAGAGTGCCACTTCGGCTGATGCGCCAGCCGCAGCCCGACCACGACTTTGCCCGCGTCTGCCGGAAAGGTGGCCTTCAACGCCACCAACGAAGCATCCACCTGCGCACGCGACCAACTGGCCGGTGCCAAAGCCACGAACAGCAAAAGCCAAAACCGAAGAAAAAAAGGACGCATAAAGGGACGCATAAAATTCAAAGTTATCGTGACGCTACATGAGAGCCGCCCGCTCGGCAAAAATTCCCGCTAGTTTCCCGCTTCCTGCTCCCGCGCCGACTCCCGCTTGGTCATAAAAATCACCAGCAAGGTGAAGAAACACAGCACCACATTTTGCAGCGGCAACTGCAACGCGGTCGGCAGCACATAAATCAAGGCCACCGCCGGCGTCCACACGCCCCAAGTCGCGATCAACAAGGGCAACACACACCGCCCATACCAACCCGGCCGCCGCCACTCCGCCCAAAGCGGCCCGGCCTGAAACCCGTACTCCACCCACGCATAGACTGCCCAAGTACAGGGTACCGCCACCAGCGGACAATACACAAACTGGTCCACAAACGTCTTGAGCGCGATGGTGGTAAAATCCCCGGCCTCGCCAAACACCCTCGCCTGCCACCCGTAAAAAAACGCCACCTCCAGCCCCTTGTAGCCCCAAAACGCGATCAAGGCCGCCATCTGCGCCCCGGTGTAACGCCCGCGCGTCCCCGCCCGCAGACCCAGCACCAGAAACGGCACCACCGCCCCGAACACCGCCGTCGTCACCACGCCGAACAAGGGCCCGATCTCCACCCGCCACGCCGCCAACCGCTCCAGCGCCGCACGCGCCGTCCCGGAGAAAAAATACGCCGCCACCAACGCTCCCGCGAACGCCTGCAAGATCAAGCCCGGCACCAGATTCGCCCGCGCCGCGCGCAACGAAGCCCGCCAGGGCGAAGCCATTTCTACAGGAGCATCAACAAGAGCGGCGCACATCGGATAAAAAGGAACCCCCACCCTTCCGCCCCGCCGCCCCGCGCACAATGTTTTCCAATTTTCGCGCAGCCCCCGCCATTGCTTCTACCGCCCCCGTCGGCACGAAATACCGCACCATGGAAATCGATCTCAACACCATCCCCGCCCGCGACTCCTACGCCTGGCTCTCCAACCTCATCACCCCGCGCCCCATCGCCTGGGTCTCCACCATCGACGCCCAAGGCCGCAGCAACCTCGCCCCCTTTTCCTTTTTCAACGGCGTCACCTCCAACCCGCCCACCCTCCTCTTCATCCCCGTCAACCTGCGCGACGGCGTTAAAAAAGACACCGTGCTCAACCTCGAAGAGGTGCCCGAGTGCGTCGTCCACATCGTCTCCCGCGACCTCGCCGAAAGCATGAACGCCTGCGCCGCCCGACTCCCGCGCGGCGAGAGCGAGTTCGCCGCCTTCGGCATCGAGTCCACCCCCAGCACCCTTGTGCGCCCGCCCCGCGTCGCCCGCGCCCCCGCCGCCTTCGAGTGCCGCGTCCGCCAGATCGTGCCCGTCGGCGAAGGCGCCCTCGCCGCCCACATCGTCATCGCCGACATCCTCCGCGTCCACGTGCGCGACGACGTGCTCGGCCCCGGCGGCACCGTCGATCCCGCCAAACTCGACTCCATCGGACGCCTCGGCGGCGAAGACTACGCCACCACCCGCGAACGCTTCCAGCTTGAGCGCCCCGACCGCCGCCGCTGAACTGCCGCCCGTGTTTGCTTGAACCAACATGGGCCAAACCTCACGACGCGGCGGTCCCATCTTCGCCGACTTTAAAACCGCCACCCTGCGCGGCACCCCCGGCTTCTTCCGCCTCGGCCGCACCCAGAGCGACGCCTGGTGGCTGCTCACCCCCGAAGACGAGCCCTGCCTGCTGCGCGCCGTCGCCGGCGTTAACCGCCACGGCCGCGCCGGCCCCCCGCCCGTCCGCCGCAGCGCCTACGCCCAAACCGTAGAAAACCTCTACGGCACCACCGGCGCCGCCTGGGAAAAAAGCACCGTCGCCCGCCTTCACGCCTGGGGCGTCGATACCGTTGGACCCTGGGCCGACCCCGGCCTCATGCACCGCGGCTTCTACTTCACCGCCCTAACCAACTTTTGCCGCGCCGACACCCCGATCCTCCACGGCCCCGGCCTGCGCCTGCCCGACGTGTTCGACCCGCGCTGGCCGCTCGCCGCCGAAGCCCACGCCGCCGCCGTCGCCGCCCCCTGGCTTGGCCGCCGCGAACTTGTGGGCTGGTTCACCGACGACGCCCTTGGCTGGGGCGATGCCCCCGGCGGCATAAGCCTGCTCCAATCCTGCCTCAGCCTCGAACCCGCCTACTCCGCCCACCATGCCGCCTGGGAATTCGTGCTCGCGGCCAACGGCGGCTCGCACGACGCCCTCGGCCGCGCCTGGGGCCTTCCCCTCGCCCACCGCGAAAACGTCCGCCAGCTCACCCGCCTCGAACGCCCGCTCTCCAGCCCCGCCTTCGCCGAGGACGCCCACCGCTTTGCCCAGGAAGTCGCCCGCCGCTACTTCGCCACCGCCGGACGCGCCCTGCGTGAAGCCGACCCCGACCACCTCGTGCTCGGCTGCCGTTTCGCCACCCCGCCCCCGCCCGGCGTGCGCGAAGCCTGCGCCTGGCCCGACATGGACGCCGTCTCCTGGCGTCACCACGCCCGCGATACGTTTTCCATTCAAGCCAGCGAAGCCAGTAACGACATGCCTCAATGGGTGACTGGCGGCGGCCTTAACCACGGCGATTTCTGCCGCCTGCCTGTGCGCGACGGCACCGGCCCCACCCGCCTGGAGCGCCTGCTCCGTTCCGGCCGCGAGGCGTTAATCGCCGCCTGCCGCGATCCCCGCACCGTGGGAGTCGAGTGGGCGCACTGGGCCGACGGCAGCGACGACACCCCTCCCTTTGGCGCCGGCCTGGTCCACGCCGACGACCACGAAGCCGTCGAACACACCGAACTCCTCACCCACGTCCTCTCCCGCGCCCGCTCCCTCCACGCCCAAGCCCCCGCCAAAACCTGACCTCCCCCCACCCCAAGCATCAAGTAACCTATTAGGTTACTTTGCCCCACGCCACACATCCGCCCCACCACCACGTTTACCTCGAAAATTCCTCGCCCCAACCATCAACCCACCCAAAGACAAAGTAACCCAATAGGTTACTTTGTCCCCATCTCCGCCCCTTCAGACTTTCAGCCCTTTACTTCGCCCATGTCCCACCTCGATCCCGCCGCCGAACTGAAATCGAAAATCCGCACCGTGCGCGACTGGCCCGCCCCCGGCGTAAACTTCCGCGACGTCACCACCCTTTTCCAAGACCCCGAGGCCTTCCGCATCCTCGTCGAAACCATCGCCTGGGAAGCCACCCGGCTCGGCGTGAACCTCGTCGCCGCCGTGGACGCGCGCGGCTTCATCCTCGGCGGCGCGCTCGCCTACCAACTCCACCGCCCCTTCATGCTGGTGCGCAAAAAAGGCAAACTCCCCCACCGTACCGTGGGCGCCGACTACGCCCTCGAATACGGTCGCGCCTCGATCGAGATCCACGCCGACTCCTGCAAACCCGGCGACCGCGTGCTCATCGTGGACGATCTCATCGCCACCGGCGGCACCGTGCTCGCCGCCGCCGGCCTCATCCGCTCCCTCGGCGCCGAAGTCGTGGGCGTCGCCGCCATCATCGACCTGCCCGAGCTGGGCGGCTCCGCCAAACTCCGCGCCGCCGGCCTGCGCGTGCAGGCGGTGTGCAGCTTCACCGAGACCGAATAACTTCCCCCGCCTACGTGACCTCACCGCGCCGCCTAGTCATCTGGACCAACGCCGCGCTCGAACCCGCCGCCCGCGCCCGGCTCGAAACCGTCATCACCGCCGCGGGCCACCGCCTAGTTGTCTCCGCCCAGGCCACCGCCTCCGTACTGGCCGCCGCCGCGCCCGACCCCGCGCTGGCCACCGCCGACATCGCCTTCGGCCAGCCCGACGCCGCCACCTGCCGCGCCAGCGCCCGGCTGAAATGGATCGCCCTCACCTCCGCCGGCTACACCCGCTACGACAACGAAGAGACCCGCGAGGCCCTGCGCGCCCGGGGCGCGATCCTCACCAACGCCTCCTCCGTCTTCGCCGAGCCCTGCGCCCAACACGCCCTCGCCATGATGCTCGGCCTCAGCCGCGCCCTGCCCGCCTCCGTGGTCGAGCAAAGCACCACGCGCGCCTGGAAACACTTCGAGCGCCGCGCCGAATCCCGCCTGCTCAAGGGCCAGACCGTGCTACTCCTCAGCTACGGCGCGATCGCCAAACGCCTGGTCGAACTGCTCGCCCCCTTCGGCATGAAAATCTACGCCCTGCGCCGCCGCACCTACAGCGAGGCCGGGGTACACATCATCGCCGAGGAAAAACTCTCCGCCGTGCTCCCGCTCGCCGACCACATTATCAACATGCTGCCGGAAAACGAGGCCACCCACCGCTACATCAACGCCCGCCGCCTCGCCTTGGTGAAACCCGGCGCGTTTTTCTACAACATCGGCCGCGGCCCCACCGTGGACGAACGCGCCCTGATCGAAGCCCTCGAAAGCGGCCGGCTCGGAGGTGCCTACCTCGACGTCTTCGACACCGAACCCCTGCCTCCCGGCCACCCGCTTTGGACCACTAAAAACTGCTGGCTCACCCCCCACTCCGCCGGCGGCCGCTCCGACCAGGACGCCGCCCTCGTCTCCCTGTTTCTGGCCAATCTGGAGAACTTTGTCGCCGGACGACTGGCCGAAATGAGTGACGTGGTTACGTAAACCTTTTCCCACTCCCCCCTCCTCCCCGCGCCGCATGCTCCGCCCCGCCCAACTCCTCCTCATGCTTGGACTCCCCCTGATCTCGCCCGCCGCCATTCCCCCCGTGGACGAAACCCAGGTCAACGACCTGCTCGCCCGCATGACCCAGGCGGAGAAAATCGGACAACTCTCCCAGGGCGTGATCAACACCCCCGAGGAGGTCGCCGCCGCCTCCCTCTTGGTGCGCGAAGGCCGCCGCGGCTCCTTCATCCTCAGCGCCTCCGCCGAGCAAGCCGCCACCTTCCGCAACCAGCTCCAGAAAGTAGCCCTGGAACAAAGCCGCCTGCGCGTGCCCTTGATTTTCGGATACGATGCCATCCACGGCTACCGCACCACCTTTCCGATTCCCCTCGGCCTCGCCGCCGCCTGGGACGCCGCGCTGGTCGAACGCGCCCAGGCCGTCTCCGCCCGCGAGACCCGCGCCGCCGGCATCGACTGGACCTTCGCCCCCATGTGCGACCTCGCCCGCGATCCACGTTGGGGCCGCGTGGCCGAAACCTTCGGCGAAGACCCTTACCTCGGCGCGCGCCTCGCCGCCGCCTCGGTGCGCGGCTTTCAAGGCGACAACCCCGCCGCCCCCGACCGCGTAGCCGCCACCCTCAAACACTACGTCGGCTACAGCGCCACCGTCGGCGGCCGCGATTATAACGCCACCGACGTCACCCCGTTCAGCCTGCGCAACGCCCACCTGCCTGCCTTCCAGGCCGGGGTCGCCGCCGGTGCGCTCAGCGTCATGAGCGGCTTCAACGCCACCGACGGCATCCCCGCCGTGGCCGACCACCATGCCCTGACCAATATCCTGCGCGGAGAGTGGGGTTTTAACGGCTTCGTGGTCAGCGACTGGACCAGTGTCGAGGAGGCCATCGCCTGGGGCTACGCCGCCGACCGCGCCGCCGCCGCACGCCTCGCCCTCACCGCCGGCAACGACATGGAAATGGTCAGCACCACCTTCGAGGAAACTCTGCCCGCCCAGCTCGCCCGCGGCGACCTTTCCCCCGCCTTGCTCGACGAAGCGGTGCGCCGCGTGCTGCGCGGCAAACTGCGCGCCGGCGTCTTCGCCCAGCCCTACACCGACCCCGCCGCGCTCGACCGCGTGGCCCTCGCGCCCGACGCCCTCGCCACCGCCCGCGAAGCCGCCGCCCGCTCCATCGTATTGCTCAAAAACAACGGCACTCTCCCCCTCGCCGCCACCGCCCGCCGCATCGCCCTCATCGGCCCCCTCGCCGACGACGCCGGCGAGATGCTCGGCACCTGGCCAGGCCACGGCCGCCCGGGCGACGTCGTCACCCTCGCCGCCGCCCTCCGCCAACGCCTGCCCGCCAGCACCCGCCTTGATGTGGAGTTCGGCTGCGAACTGCTCGAAACCGGCCCGCGCACCCGCGCCCTCACCGACGGCTCCATCGTGAGCGACCCCGCCGCCGAGGTGGACGCCGCCAAGGCGAAAAAACGCTGGTCCTCCGCCCTCGCAGCCGCCCGCCGCGCGGACGTGATCATCGCCGCCGTGGGCGAGCCCCGCGGCTGGTCGGGCGAAAACGCCTCCCGCGCCGAGCTCGATCTCACCGGCCGCCAATCCGGGCTGCTCGCCGCCCTCGCCGCCACCGGAAAACCTCTGGTCGTAGTGGTTTTCAGCGGACGCCCGCTCGTGCTGACCAACGTCGCCGCCCAGTCCCAAGCCTTGCTACAAGCCTGGCACCCCGGACTGCAAGGCGGACCCGCGCTGGCCGCCCTGCTCTACGGCGACCAGGAACCGACCGGCCGCCTGCCCATTTCCTTCCCCCGCGCCAACGGCCAGGTGCCTATTTACTACAACCACGCCATGACCGGCCGGCCCACCATGGTCGATTACCGCGACCTCACCCGCGCGCCCCTCTTCCCCTTTGGCTTTGGCCTCGGCTACACCGAGTTTACCTACGGTGCGGCGGAAATCTCCACCCCGCCGGACGGCCCTGCGGTGGCGCGAACCATCATCACCAACACCGGCAAACGTCCCGGCCAGACCGTGGCGCAATTCTACGTCCGCGACGTGGCATGCAGCGTCGGCGCCCGCCCGGTGCAAGAGTTGCGCGGCTGGGAAACCCTGACGCTCGCGCCGGGCGAAAGCCGGACCGTGAGTTTCCCGCTTGATTCCGCCGCGCTGGGCTTCACCGACCGCCAGGGCCGCTGGTTGGTGGAACCGGGCGATTTCCAAGTCTGGATAGCTCCGCACGCCGGCACCGGCACGCCCCTGCCCTACCGTCTGGAAAAAGCGCTGTAAGTGCGGGGAGCCCCCCGCACCCCGAGGCAACACCGCCTCAGTCCTCGCGGTGGTGTTGATGGCGGAAGGGTTTGGCCACCCGCTCCTCGGCCTTTTTTTTCCAGCTCGGTTTGCCCGCGACCGCGCTCGGCTTGCGCAAGCCCGGCGCCTTGGCCGCCTGCTCCGCTTTCAGCTTACGATAACTCGCCAGCCGCTCCGGCGGCAGCGTACCCCCGGCCAACGCGATGCGCACCGCGCAGCCCGGCTCGTCCTCGTGCAGGCAACTCGTGAAACGGCACCGCAACGCGATCTCACCGATGTCGGCATAGGCCTCCTCCAGCGCCTCGTCGGCGTCCCAAAGCTGAAGCTCGCGCATGCCGGGCGTGTCGATGATCAGCGCCCCGCTAGGCGCGAGCACCAGTTCGCGCCGCGTGGTGGTGTGGCGACCCTTGGCGTCTTTTTCCCGCACCTCGGCGGTGGGTAGCTCGGCGTCGCGCGCGAGGCGGTTGATCAAGCTGGATTTACCCACGCCGGAGCTGCCGACAAAGGCCAGCGTGCGCCCCGGCGTGGCGTGGCCGCCCAAGAGCTTTAAACCCCGCCGCGTATGGCTGCTGGTAATCACCACCGGCACGCCCGGCACGAGGCGCTCAATCTCGGTGCGCACCGCCTCGGGGTCGGGGTGCAGGTCGGCCTTGTTGAGCACGATCACCGGCTGCGCCCCGGAATCGCGCGCCGCCACCAGAAAACGCTGGATGCGCTTCGGGTTGTAGTTTCGGTCCAGTCCGCTGACCAGAAACACGATGTCGATATTGGCCGCGATGATCTGCTGCGATTGCTCGCCACCCGCCGACTGACGCGAGAACCGGCTGCGACGCGGCAAAAGCGCGTGCAACTGGGCCCGGCCTTCCGCCCCCGGACTGGGCAACACCGCCACCCAGTCGCCGACTGCCGGATACAGATTCGGATCGCGCCGCGCCTCATGGTGAAACTTGCCCGTGCACTCGGCCAGCAATTCGCCCGCCGCCGTCACCACCGCGTAGTAATGCCGCCGCAGCTCGACGACCACGCGCGCCGGCTCGGCCCCGGCGGCGGCGTGCGGGGCGAACACCTCGGCCCACGCCGCATCCCAGCCATAGGGCGCGAGCGGGTGAATGTCTAAAGCAGGAGCGTCCACGGCAACCAGACCGAGGGGATCAGAGCGTGACCACGCGTTTGGCGGGCTCGGCGTTTTGACGATAAAACAAGGCGGTATGGCCAACCGCGCCGACGCAGGGAACGGTGGTCTCGGCTTCGATTTGCGCGATAAACGCGGCGCGGGCGTGGCGGTCGGCGCCGTCGAAGCGAAGTTTCACCAGCTCGCGGGCGTCGAGCATGCGGGCGAACTCGCGAAAAAACGCCGGAGTGAGGCCGGCCTTGCCGATTTTGAGCGAGGCTTCGAGCGTCTGGCCGAGGCCGCGCAGGCGGGTTTTTTGAGCGCCGGTGAGAGAGGTGTTTTCCATGAAGTCGAGGCATCAAGGCCGAAACCAGCCCCGGCGGGAACGACGAAAATGGATTTAAGTTCCAAACGACGTAACTCAGGGCGCTTCGGGATCCACCACGTAGCTCTGCGCACCGGCTTGGATGCGCACCCGACCCTCGGGCGTCAGCTCGGCGGTCAGCCCGGACTGGTTGGCCGCTCCGGCGGGGCGAAACACCCAGACGTTCACCTGCGGACCGCGCAGCGTCTGCACGTAGTCGGTCTGCGTGGCCGGTTCGCGGCGATTGAAAAGATCGCTGTGCCAGCCACGCACCTTGCCAGGCGGCTCGACGCCACGAAAGGTTTGCCAACTGCCGCCGCCCGGTGGCGCGACGGCGAGTTCTGATACGCCCGCCTGGGCGCGAACGTTTCCACCGTCGGCTGGCGGGGCCAGCGTAACTCCCGGTGCCCAGTGCCACTGGGTCGTAAGGGTGGCCGAGCCGAAGGCGACGACGCGGTCGATCACCACCCAGCCAGCGCCGGGAGCATAAACGACCACGCGCCGCCAGTCGCCCGCGCGGGCGTTCGTGTCCGATGAGAAAACCGCGTCGCCCCACGCCAACTCAAACCCATCCACGCGCCGAAAACACAGAGCATCCGGAGCCGCCGAAACTCGGGGCGGCCGCTTCTCCGCACCCCGGCCTTCGAGGAGAACCACGTTATGCCCGGTCGGTCCGGCAAAGTAGTCGCGCCACGGGCCGGGAGCGTAGGTGTAACGGCCGTTGTCCACCAGGAATTCGTCGGCGCCGAGCGCGAGGTCGAATTGCAGGTGGTCGGGGTGGTCATGGTCTGTGCCGCGCGGCCCGGCCTCGAAAAACGCCCACTGCGCGGCCTCCGGACCGCCGCGAAACACCGTCTGCCCGGCGTAGGGGAAATGCGTGGTCTGCGGCGGGCGGCCGAGCAGCGCCGGGGCGTGGCTGGCAAGCAGTCCGCGGTAGTCTTCGCGATCGGAGTCGTTGTTGAGCGGATTGGCTCCGGCAGGGGTCATGACGGCGGCGACGTAGAGCCAAAGCCGCTCGACGCGCGGAGCCCAGGCGGCGGCGAGTTCGGCCCGTTGATAATGGCGGAGGGAGATCAGCAGCTCCTGATAGTTTAAGGCAATGACACGCTGATAATGGGTGGAGAGTTCAGTGTGCGCGCCGTCGGGATAAATTTGTTCGTCGTAGGCGCGTGCCAGTTGATCGAGACCGTAGGCGAGCCAGTCGGCGGCGCCGGGCAAATCGGGGAACTGGAGCGCGAGCCGGGTGAGCGCCAGCATCTCTGTGACGAGGTGGTTGCCGCCAAACGCGTGGTGGGAGCGCAGGTGTTCGCCGTGATCGACCAGACTGGCGCGAAAGCGCGACGCCCGCTCCGGCGTAAACTCCGGCAGAGCGACAAGGCCCGGCGCGATAGGCAACCAGCTCTCCGTCAGACGCCGCGCGGCCTCAAGCGGACGCCAGGCGGGGGAGAAGGTGATGCGCCCGGGAGCCGGGTGTTTGACGATCCAGTCGTCGAGCGTGGCGAGCAAGGAATCACGGTAGCGGGCGTCGCCGGTGTCTTGATACGCGGCCAGCAGTTCGGGAAACCAGCCGTGGCGGTTAAAAAACCAGGCCCATTCGGGGTCGTCGCGCGGGCCGCGCCAATCCCAGTCGTAACCGCCGGCGGCATCGAACGGCTGCGTGCCGGTGACGCCTTGGAGGGTAAATGTATGGACGAGGGCGGCGTCCGCTTCGGGGTGCGGGGCGGCGAAAGCAGGAACGGCGAAGCCGACAACGCCGAGCCAGAGGCCGGCCAGCCCGACCGCGCGGACGACCCGACTCAATCGCGCGCGAGCCATCGGGCGAGCGGGCGGGCCAGGACCAGGACCAAAAACGCGAGACCGAGGCCGACCAGCGGACGCGCGAGTTGTTGTTGCACGTAATGGCCGACGTAGGCCGGCGCAAAGGTGTCCCACGTCTGGACGATATTAGCCGCCAGCGCGCCGAAGCTGAGCAGCAGCCCGACCAAGGCGACGAGACGGAGAGCGGCGAGAGGCGTCATGTTTGAAGGTGTCGGTTAGGTTGAGGCGCAGGCTTAGGTAGAGTCGGTGGTTTGATGCTTACTAGCTCTACAAGCTTATCAGCTTACCAGCTTATGCGCTTACCAGCTTTAGAACTTCAGAGCGCCTTTTTCTTCGCGTAGGCGAAGGCGTCGGCGATTTGTTCGAGTTGCGCATCGGTGTGTCCGGCGGAAATGGCGGTGCGGATCAAATCCTTGCCCGGCGGCACGGCGGGGGCGATGGACATGACGGTGAAAACCCCCTTCTCCATCAGAGCCTGCCAGAAAGCGTAAGCCTTTTGTTTGTCTCCGATCACGACCGGGATGGCGGGTGTCTCGCTGCCCCAGGTGTCGAAACCGAGACCGACCAAAATCTGGCGGTAACGGCGGGTGTTTTCCTGCAAACGCGCCAGGTGTTCGGGTTCGTTCTGGATGATGTCGAGCGCGGCGGATGCGGCGGCGGCTTGGGCGGGCGGAAGGGCGGCGCTAAAGATGGTGTGTTTGCCGTGGGTGCGGAGGTATTCGATCAGCTCGCGATCCCCGGCGACGAAACCGCCGACCGAGCCGAGCGACTTCGACATGCTGCCGCAGATAATATCGATCTGGTTGGCCACGCCGAAATGGTCGGCGGTGCCACGTCCCTGGCAGCCCAGAACGCCGAAGCCGTGGGCGTCGTCGAGCACGGTGAACATCTTGTGCTCGGCGGCGGTGGCAAGCAGCTCGGGCAGGCGGGCGATGTGCCCCTCCATCGAGTAAACGCCCTCGACGGCGAGCATCTTGGGTGCGTCGGCCGGTAGCGCGGCGGCGACGGTGCGCAGGTCCTCGGGGTTGTTGTGCGCGAAGCGTTCGAGCGTGGCGGTGGAAAGCCGGGCGCCGTCCCACATGCAGGAGTGGATGTTTTTATCCGCGACGATGATGTCTCCCTTCTGCGCGAAGGCGGCGAGGGCCGACAGGCAGGACAGGTAACCGGCGGAGTGGACTTGGCAGGCCTCTTTACCGAGAAAAGCGGCGAGTTTCTCCTCCAGGGCGACGTGGTAGGAACGGGAGCCGTTGGAAACGCGTGCGCCGGTGGTGCTCGTGCCCCATTGGTGCAGGGCGGCGCGGGCGGCCTCAATGGTCTTGGGGTGGAAGGAGAGCCCGAGGTAATCGTTGCTCGCCAACATGATCATGTCGCGTCCGCCGAGCCGGATGCGGGTCCCGTCCTGCCATTCGGGAGCGTGGTAGTAGGGCGCGTAACGCAGGCGCAACTTGGTGGCCGAGTCGTCGCGGCAACGCGTACGGATCGAAGGCGGGGTTTTGGAGAAAAAGGACAGGGCCATTACGGAAGTGTGGAAGAACTACAGGCGCCAGGAGTCGCCGGAAAAGTTAATGGGTTTGGGCGGCGCGGGACGAAGCCGTTGCCAGGAGTCGAGTTGAGCAAAGTAGGTCCCCAAGCCGAGCGCAGGCCGCCGGGCAGATGGAGGCGGCACCCGGTGGAGCGAGGCGTTCGGCTCGGCAAATACCACAGCAGCGGCGAGGAGCTGGGCTTTTTCGATGTCAGTCAATCGGGCCATATAAGCGTTGGAGCTCAGGTAGTTTAGCCTCGAGGCGAAAAAGCGTTAAATAGTCGGCGAGCAGGTCCCATTGAAGCGGGAGTTTTTGGCCGCCCGCGTAAGAGACAAGCCGGTAGATGTCGTTCCAATCGCCCAAGACGCGGTCGGGATTGTTGACGAGGGCCTGCACCTTTAGGCCGATCAGGTCCTCGATTTGCACGACTGGCAGGGCGCAACCGGGGCCCAAGGGCAAGCGTTGCGCCCGTTGCAACATGCCCAAACTCGGTCCGCGGAACGCGTGCAAAATATCCACCCGGGCGAGCGCGGAACTGGAATGGAAATAGTAGGATACGTTTTCGGAGTAAAATTCGCGCGTATAACCAGACGCGATCAGGATGGCGTGAGCGCGTGGCAAATCCTCCATCATCAGGATAAAATCCGCGTCGAACGTTGCCCGCTCCACCCCACGCAGCGCCATGGCCAAGCCCCCGATCAGGGCAAACCGAACCCCCTCGCGCTCCAGTTCGGCAGACAAACGGGAGATTGAGGTAACGAAATCCATGCAGCAGCGATAAAACCCGGGCCATGATACAGGTAAACCTGATTTAGCGAGATCGCCCGAAGCTCTCTACGGCAAAATCACCCCGTCCTGCATGCGAAAAACGTGGTCGCAGCGCGAAGCGAGCTCGGGATTGTGCGACACCATGAGCAAGGCCTGCCCGCGCTGGTGGGCGATGTCGCTCAAGAGCGCGAAAACACGGTCCGCGTTGGTATGGTCCAAATTGCCGGTGGGCTCGTCGGCGAGGATGAGGCCGGGGTCGTTGGCGAGCGCGCGGGCGATGGCGACGCGTTGTTGTTCACCGCCGGAAAGCTGGGTACCGAGACGACGGGTTTTGTCACCGAGACCAACCGCCACGAGCAAATCCGAGGCCTTGGCCCGCATCGCCTCCTCGGAGAGGCGGCCAAGTTTACGCATGGGCAGCATCACGTTTTCCAGCGCGGTGAATTCCTTGAGCAGAAAATGAAACTGGAACACAAAACCCATGTGTTCGTTGCGCACGGCGGTGCGCTCGTCGTCAGTCAGACGGCTGGTCTCGCGATCACCCACCCAGATCTGGCCTTGGTCGGGAATATCGAGCAATCCGAGCAAATAAAGCAGCGTGCTCTTCCCCGAGCCGGAATGCCCGGCGATGGCGTAGGTGCGACCCGGCTCGATGGTAAACCCCACCCCGCGCAAGGCGTGGCACCGAGTATCGCCCTCGCCAAGGTAACGGTGGAGATTTTCAACGCGAAGGAGACTCATAAAGCGAGGGTGGCTGATAAGCTGGTAGAGCTAGTAATGCTAGTAAGAGCGTCAAAAGCGCTGGGGCTGGTAGGGCGTTCGCTTGCGAATGCCGCTCGGCGTGGGCGTGAGTTCATGGGTTATATGGGCGGTCTTACTAGCTCTACTAGTTTATCAGCTTATTCGCTACGAAGAGCTCCCTCGGATGATCGATCCCGGCTCCAGCCGCGCGGCGCGGCGGGAAGGGAAATAACTAGCGACCATAACCACGATAACCGCAATGACCGCAGCCCCCACGTAGTGCCAAGGATCCCAAAGTACCACGAAATGGTCACTGGCAAAAATACCCCGGATACGAATCGGAATATGCGAAAGCGCATACGTACCGGCGGCAGCGGCTAAGCAGCCGAAAACCACGCCGCAAGCCACGACAATACCGCCCTGAAGCATAAAAATCCGGCTGATGTCTTCGCGGGTATAGCCCATGGAGCGCAGAATCGCGATCTCGCGGGTTTTATCCACGACGATCATCACCAGCGTATTAAACATGCCCAAACCGGAGATGAAAATGATCGTTGAAATGGTAAGCGCCGAAGAGATGCGCAGCACACTGAAGACCTGCAGCCAGGTTTTCTCCCGCTCCTGCCACGCCAGAGTGGAGTGGCCCACGGCCTCTTCAATGCGCATGGCCAAAGCCGGCGCGAGCTCGGGGGCCACGACATTGGCTTGGATAAACGAGGCCCCCACCGGTTTGTTGAGCAGGCTCCGGCCTGCGGGCAAATGCAGGTAAACCCGTTCGCGATCCACTTGATCGATCCCGGTTTCGTAGATGGCGTTGATGCGGAAACGCTGCGGTTCTCCGGCCGCGTCGAGCAACACGGAGTCGCCAATCTGAAGATTCATGCGCTTGGCGATGCGCACCCCGAGAATCAGGCCGTAGGGGTTTTCAGAAAAAGCGCCCAGGGAACCGTCGATAATCTGGGTGTCGAGGTCCGACACGTTCACGAACGAGGCCAACTCGATGCCGTAGGGTTTGACGTCATACTCACGAAAATTCGCGATCAGAGTAGCATTGCCGCGAATGACCGGCGAAGCGGCGGTAACCTCGGGGAAACGCTTGAGCGCGCCGAGTAAGTCGTTCGGATACTGAACGCCCGGAATGTATTTCACCGAACCCTCCACCGCGATGGTGAAGTCACTGCCCTGGGTCGCGGCGAGTGAACGGGTGGATTGGATGCGGTCCTCGATGCGCACCATGCCATTCACCCCCAGAATGGTTTTGATAAAATAGCTCTCAAACCCGGCGGTCTGGGCCTGGGTGACGACGAAAAATGCCACGCCAAAAACGATACCGGCCAGACTCATGAGCATTGCGCGTTTGCGCGCACTGAGGAACCGAAGCGCGATGAGGAGAGCGGGGGACATGGTGGTGTTGGGAGCTGGTAAAGCTTGTAAGCTAGTAGAGCTGGTAAGGGTGGGAGGGTGTTAGCCAAGGGACCGAATGAGAGCGTTGAGCATGCGCGAGATTTCAGTGTAGTTTGACTCCAGTTGTGTGTAGTCGGGATCGCTTAGATAACTAAGATCACGCGAGAGCAGGAGATGGTAGCGAGTTTCTTCCAGTGAGCCACGCGCAATGATAAGAAAATGGCGGTAATCGTTATTGGTGGCGCGGCCTTTACCTTCGGCAATATTGGTGGGGATTGAGCGTGCAGAGCCACGCAGTTGCGCTGTAAGGCCGAAGCGTTCTTCGGGCGGAAATGAAACCGTATGCCGGTAAATGCTCAGGCAAGCGGCGTGGGACTTTTGCCATACCAGGAGATCGCGCCATGAATCGTTACCTGCCATGTGGTGTTTAGAAGCTTACTAGCTCTACTAGCTTTTTAGCTTACCAGCTTTGTAATTCACTTCCGCACCTGAACCCGTTGCCCGTCGCGAAGGCCATCTAACCCCGTCAGCGCAACTACATCGCCCTCTTTTACCCCTTTGATGATTTCGATGGCAGTGAGACTGCGGAACCCGATTTCCACCGGCTGGCGACGCACGACGCCGTTTTCGACCACGAAGACCGCACCGTTTAGCAACGCAGCTCGAGGCGCCACGAGCGTGTTGGTTCGCCGGTTGCGCAAGATGCTGGCCTCGCCGCTCAAACCCGGAATGAGCCGGTCGGCGGCGATTTCGACCTCCAAGTAGGCTCGGTATTGTTGGTTCTGCGGATCCGCGTTGGGCAACACCTTCACCACCTTGGCGGTGTAAAGCTCAGGTCCGTAAGCGAGGAAACGCACCGAGGCATCCAGTCCAGGACGAATGCCGGAAAAGTCTTCCTCGTTAATGCGCGCCTCAACCAACAAAGCATCGCTGTAAAGCCGGACCAAAGCTGCACGAACCCCGATAACTTCACCGGGCTGGGCAAAAATCTCTGTGATCGTACCCGACGCCGGCGAACGCAGGGCGCAATCATCGATGTCCTTTTGCTTCAACTTAATCGCGTGAGCCATGTTGGTGAGTTGCTGCTCGCGCCCAAGACGCTCCCGGGCCTGCCCCTCCTGAAACATCGCAAACTCCTCGGTGCGGCGCTTGAGCTCGATTTCGGGGTATTCGCCCGAGGCGGTGCGTTTGGCAAAGTTCTCCAAATCCTCTTTGCGCCGCTCCAGCGCGGTTCGCTGATCGAGATTCAGCGCGAACTGCTGGCGGGTGTTTTCGAGCTGCAACTTCATCTGCTCCAGCTCCAGGGCGTATTTGGAGGAATCGATCTCGAAGAGCATATCGCCCTCTTTGACTCGCTGCCCGCGTTTCACGTTGGATTTGCGCACCAAGCCGGCCACATCGCTGGTGATAGTGACCTGAAACTCCGGGTCCACTTTGACGGCCGCCGGCACGGCATCGATCGCGATATCCCGCAGCACCTGGGCAACCTCTAGCTCCGTGGCGGAGCCAAGAAAAAACCAGCCACTCACGGCCAAGCCCAGCACCGTTAAAACCGTGAAACTTCGTTTAAGAGCAGACATAAAAAGGGGGTAGTTAATTCTAGGATGCGTTGATGTTTGGCTGAATTGGCCGGTGACGGCCAACCCTGCATGAGATTGAAATAAATTGATGGGGTGTAGCGTTGGACGTCCCCGGCCAATTTCCTGGATAAGGCCATCTAGAAAACTATTTAGAATAATCTAGCTGCGCATCAACCGCCGCCGGAAGCGTGAGATCGAGGTAGTCGTTCAACGCGAGCAAGAGCCGCACCCGGACGCGCAATTCCGCCAAGCGGCTTTCCTGCACCGCAACCTGCTGCTGGCGAAATACGGGGGCAGATACGCGACCCTCGTCCATTTCGCGTTTTTGAATCGAAAACGTCTGCTCGGCCAAGGCCGCGCGCCGCTCGTCCAGTTGATACTGGCGCGCCAAAAATCCGATTTGCGCAACCACGTTTACCGCCTGAGCCCGCAACTCCGCGCGATAAGCCTCCAACTGGCGCTCCAGCCGACGCTGACGCAGCTGCGACTCGCGCTTGCGGGCGGAAGTTTCGAAGCCGTCGAAAATATTCCAAGTGGCGTCGATACCGATGAACGTGCTTAAGGTGGACACATTATTCGCAGCCGAAGTGTTGCGCTGCCCCTGCCCGATACTGGCGGTAAAGTTTAGCAAGGGCCGTTGGGTGGATTTAATGCGAATGAGCTCGGCCCGCTCACGCTCAATGAGATTTTCCCGACGCTTAACCTCGGCATGGTCGGCCAGCCAGGCGTCGAGCCCTTGAGCGCGCGTCTGCTCCGCCCAAGCGATTAGCGCGGCGGCATCCGGGCGTGGCGGCGGCACATCAAGACGCAACGGAGCATCCCAACCTAGATTCCGTTTAAAATCCGCCACGATGCGCGTCTGATCTGAATCGACCTGCTCCAAGTTCAAAACATCCTGAGCCAGATTGATTTCAGCTTGTTCGGATGCCATGGTGGACAAGGCCCCCTGCTGCCGATCCGAAGCGGTGCGGGTGGCATTATCCGCCGTGATCTGGCGCCGCAGGCGAAGAATTTCCAACGAAGTCTGGTTAAGCAAAAGCGTGAGGTAATCCGCTCGCAGCCCGCGCTTTATCTGACGGAGAATAAACACGCGCTGGAGCGATTCGTTGGTGAAATCGAGTGAAGCCTGCCGGATTTTGGCCTCGATGGCACCCCAGTGGTAAATCGGACGGGTGACGCGGGCGTTAAAAGCCACGCCCGTCGTTTGTTCATCGGGATAATTGCCGTCTAAATAACTGCTCTGGGTTAAGCCAAAATTCCCCCCGAAATCCACCCGCGGGTAATAAGCCGCCTTTGCCGCGTCGAGCCGGGCTGTAGCCTCCTGCTGCGCAATGGCCTGGGCGACCAAGGCAGGCGCCCGCTCCCGCGCCTGATCCAGAATCTGGGTGAGTTCCGGCAGGAGTGCCTCGGGATAGCTCGGCGAAGTTTGTGCGAGTGCTGCTGAGGTCGAACCGATCCCGAATAGCAAAACCGTGATGAAACGTTGAGCGAACATTGCCTCAACGCAGATTACCGAAGCCAAGAGGCCAAGCGAAAAGCTGGCGGAAAATTGGCTTGTTATCGAGTGCGGCGGCACGACGACGCTTTTGTCTTCGCACCTAATGCCCTACCAGCTTAGTTCGCTTTACTCGCTCCCCACCCCCCTCCCTTCGCGTAACTTCGCGTCCTTCGCGGTTAAAAATTCTGAAATCCTTCAACTTAAACTAGGCGTCAAACACCATCATTTACCTTGAAAATTCGATGTCACTTATTTAAATTTCACGCATGATAAGCCGCCCAGTCCTGACCGAATTGCTCTCCCTCAGCGTCGCCGAGAGCCGGATAACTGCCCTCCTGGGGCCACGCCAATGCGGTAAAACCACTTTGGCCCAAGGCCTTTACCACCAAGAGAAAAACGCCGGACGGCAGGCCACGTGGTTCGACTGCGAGAATCCCCGCGACGCCGCCCGCCTCGCCAACCCTTTGCTAACCCTCGAAACGCTCAACGGCACCGTGTTCATCGACGAGTTTCAGCGCATTCCACAACTCAGCGACATTCTGCGGGTTTTGAGCGACCGCCAGCCCATGCCAGCGAAGTTTGTGATTCTAGGCAGTGCTTCGCCTGCATTGGTTCGCCACTCCGCCGAATCCCTCGCCGGGCGGGTGCGATTTATCGATATGGCCGGGCTCACGGTGGAGGAAACCGGGACGGCGCAGGCCACGACCTTGTGGTTACGCGGCGGCTATCCCGAGTCGTATCTGGCGGCCAGCGAAGCCGTTTCGATGACGTGGCGGGAAAACTTTATCCGCACCTTTCTCGAGCGCGACGTGCCCCAGCTCGGCTACCGGATACCGGCGGAGCGCCTGCGCCGCTTTCTTTCGATGTGTGCCCATTATCACGGCCAGACTTGGAACGGGTCGGCGATCGCGAGCTCACTTGGCATGTCGCCGATGATGATGAACGATTACCTCGATCTCTACACCGGGGCCTTCGTTATGCGGCGGCTCCAAGCGTGGCACGCCAACCTCGGCAAACGCCAGGTCAAAGCCCCCAAAATCTACCTTCGCGACAGCGGTCTGGCGCACGCCATCCTGGGCATCCCGGACCTCGCCACGCTCCAAGGGCACCCCAAGCTCGGAGCCTCGTGGGAAGGCTTTGCTTTGGAGCAAATTCTCGCGCGCACGGGAGACCGCCATGCCTACTTCTGGGGCACTCATGGCGGCGCGGAGCTCGACCTCGTGCTCGAAGCGAAAGGGAAACTGTGGGGCGTCGAGTTCAAATACGCCGACGCCCCGCGCCTGACGCCCTCGATGCGAAGCGCTCTGAGTGATTTGGAGCTAGAGCGCATCTGGGTTATCCACCCCGGAGTGGACAACTACCCCCTCGCCGAGCGTGTGGATGTGCTAGGCCTGGCCAGCCTCGCCACGCTGATCGACGCCGTGCAGTAGCCTTACCCCAATCGATGTTCAATCTTCGCGTAACTTCGCGTCCTTCGTGGTTGATAAAATTCCGAACTCAAACCATGTAAACCGCGAAGAACGCGAAGGCTCGCTAAGAAAGACTGACCGGCTTACTCTACCAGCTTACTAGCTCCACCTTGGACTGTGAAGCGCTGGAGAATGTTACTAACCAAGGAATTAAAAAATTGGGCACGTATATTTAAAAAAGATAGCGCCTGTAGTTTCGCGTGTAGCGAAAGACTAAAGCGGCTTCTTAAGTGCGATTTCACACCCCTCACGAACTGCAGCGTTAAATTTATTTACAGTATAGTGGCGCTCGATAGATGCACGCGCTTCAGCACCAATACGCTGCGCCAAACCGGGTTCTCCAATCAACCGCAGACATTGTCCTGCCATATCGGATATCTGTTCCGCCCTCAAACAGGCCTCACCGGCAGGCAGAGTGTCTTCAAAACCGCGATGGGCGATCCGACTCACCACACAAGGCCGCCCATAGGCACTCGATTCTAGGACCTTAATGTTCGTTCCACCGCCGGCAAGAATAGGAGCCAAAGTAGCAATGCATCGCGCATAGGATTCAGACAAAGATTCAACAAAGCCAATCGGCTTAACTCCTGGAAAGCCCCCCCAACGTTTACGCTGACCTACGCTCAAACCCTGACCGACTATATGTAATTCAACATTAGGCGCTTGGTTTCTAAGCGCGAGCCAAGCCTCACGAAGGAAGGCATCGATGCCATCCGAGTTCGCGCTATAACTCAAAGTGCCAACAATCAGGAAAACGGGGGACTCATTTGCAGGCGGAGGTGGCAAAAGTTGGGGCAGTCCCGCCGGAAAATAAGGAATATTAGGCAGAAGCGTAGCCGCCGATAATCCGGGATGTCGTCGATCTGCGGGATTGGAAACCCAACAATGCGCCGCACGGGGCAGTAAATTCCGATGAGCCTCTTCCGAATAACGCAAACACCGCTTTAACGTAAGTCGCTTTAGCCAATCGACCGACGAAATACGCTGGCGCAAACGATCAGGATCAAAGTCATCAACATCAATTAACAAATGCGGGTGACGAAAAAGATTAATGATGCAAGCGGAGGAAAGGTAACGGGAAACAACGAGATCATAGCGTTGTATATCGCCGATTACACGAACCAGTGCATGAAATGGCTGCCAACGATGGCGTCCTGCCATAAAAAAAGATGCGGAATTAGTTCCTAACAACCTGGAATATATATCTATGTGTGATTGTTGTTGAATATAATCAGTAGATTTAACGGCCAAAACACTGTGATCTCCATTAATTTTAGAGCGTAATCGCTCATCAGGAACTTGAGCAGGTAAAAAAACAGCATCGACGTGACCGAGCCCACGCAATGTATCAAGCAGTAGCCCGGTGCGTTGAGACCCGCCACTTGTGGCAGGCTCAGGTAAATTAGGTGAAGCGTAGAGAATGCGCAAGGAACTGTCTTTCATTACAAACGGCTTACGAAGCGACTTCGGCGACTACCTTAGCTTTAGTTTCATAGATATTCATCAATTTTTGCCTGCGTTTGGCTGCCCAATCTGAATCACCCCGCCGCAAACACATAACACGAAGTAAAGCATCAAACGCCTTCGTGAGATTTAACTGGCCGGGATTTCTTAAAATACGGGAAAGATAGGCTCGGGGCCAATCTACTTGGCCCCATACTAAAGTAACATGGCTCCATTGTTTTAAAAACCGGGCCTGATTCTGAAGATCATAAGTTTTCCGACCCGGGCTAGAACTTACATGATGCCAAATAACACTTCGATAATCGACCCAGTGTCGATACCCCGCATTGCCAAGACGAATGCACAAATCGATGTCTTCACTTCCATTTCGATAAGATTCATCGAAACCGCCATTTTCTAAAAAAACCGTCCGATTAACTAGCCAACAAGCCGCTGTAACAGCTTTACTTAAACATCCATTTCCACGCAATGCACCCCGGGGCCGGTTTTTCAGATGATGGACAGGCACACCAACTAGATCAAACCTAACACCCGCATGATCTATCAGGTCAGTGACAGTTGATAGCTGGACATTACCAACGATCCCAACCCCTGACGAATTTTGAAGAATATTACACAAAGGGGGAAACCATCCATCTGTCAAAACAAGATCATTATTAAGAAAAGCCAAGATGTCGCCGGTAGCGTGTGTTGCGCCAAGATTATTAGCGCCGGCATAGCCTAGATTTTTATCATTAAAGAAACTACGGCACAACGCAGCAGGCTGCGTGCGTAGCCATTCTCGCGTGCCATCCGTGCTGCCATCATCTACCCAAATCATCTCCCACTCAACATCGGGAGGATAAGACACCAAACTAGCCCAGAATGCCTGGGTAAGTTCGAGCTTATTATAAGTAGCCGTTATAATTGATACTTTCACTCAGCGGAAAGAAGACTCTCATACTCATCGTAAATATCGGCTGAAATCCAATCAAAGAACATGTGTACCGGCTGCATGCTCTGCCTATTCGCAAGATATTCACATAAGCCCCCCCCCATACGATTAGTAACTACTTGAAGCATCTTTTGCCACGAATTGATAAACTCAAAAGCAGGATTCATACCAGTTAGGTAATGACAAAACCCAGTGCCGAGAACACGTATAGACCTAAGTTGATTGAGTTGTCCCATCATTTAATCAAAAATAGAATAATGTTTTTTATATTAAAAAACCTCAATTAAGATTTCCCAATACCAAAAGCCCTAAACCCAATTGAACAAAGTTCAGTGATGTTTAAAGTATTTCTCCCATCAAAAACAAAAGCGGGCCTTTGCATGGAATTATATATGCGGTTAAAATCAAGTGCTTTAAATTGTTCCCATTCGGTTAACACAAGAATCGCGTGACTTTGTAACGCGGCGTGATAAGGGCAACTCTCGACTTGAACTCGACCATTTTTACCAATGCCTTGCGCCAAGCATTCCATTATCTGAAATTGAGTTACCTTTGGATCGTATATAACAACTTCAGCACATTCTTCTATTAAAGAACGACAAACATCAATTGCAGCAGATTCACGTGTGTCATTTGTGTCTTTTTTAAACGCAAAACCATAGACAGCAATACGTTTATTTGCAACTGTTGAAAAAAGCGTGCGAACTATTTGATGGCTAAATCTTTGTTTTTGCCAGTTATTCATTTCAACTACTTTAGCCCAATAACGCGCTACCTCGGGCAAGGCATAGTATTCGCATAAGTATATTAAATTTAAAATATCCTTTTGAAAACACGAACCACCAAAGCCTATGGAAGCCTTTAGGAACTTCGAACCTATTCGCGTATCTTTTCCTATCGCATTAGCGACCTCGTCAATATCTGCTCCAGTTTTTTCACATAGTGCGGAAATTGAATTAATGGACGAGATTCGTTGCGCCAAAAATGCATTTGCAACCAATTTCGATAGTTCGGATGACCATAGGTTGGTGGTTAGTATTTTTTCTCGTGGAATCCAGTGGGCGTATATGGCCGCGAGGGTTTCAATTGCCTTTTTACCCTCTGGCGTAGGATCACCGCCAATTAATACACGGTCAGGATTTATTAAATCTTGGATAGCCGTGCCTTCGGCAAGAAACTCCGGATTTGAAAGGACCTGAAACTCAGCGCCATGATTATTCGAAGTTAAAATCTCCTTGAGCGTCTCAGCTGTCTTAACCGGTACGGTAGATTTTTCTACAATAATTTTGTTTCCTGTGGAAACTTCAGCTATAATCCGAGCAACTGACTCGATATAGCGAGTATCCGCTGCTTTGCCCAAACCAATTCCATAGTTTTTGGTAGGGGTATTTACTGCGACGAAAATAATGTCTGCTTCTATTATCGTATTCTTAACGTCTGTTGAGAAAAAGAGATTTTTGCCGCGTGATGCTTTAACTATTTCATAAAGTCCTGGTTCATATATGGGAAGAACTTCTGAATTCCATGCAGCGATTCGCTCTGCGTTTAGATCCACAATGGTTACGGTTAGCGCTGGCATTTTTTGTGCAATAACCGCCATTGTTGGTCCGCCAACGTAGCCGGCACCTATACAGCAAATTTTAATCATAAATTTAGTGAACTTGAATCAAAATATGAACTTTTTCCTGGCAAAATAATTCCAGAAGAAAACCATTCCTATAGCCAAAAGTTTTGAAATTAAAATTGGTATTAAAATGCGCTCAATCAGCAGCCACATAATCAGTTGATTTAAAACAAGCCCGATGCCGCTTACGGCGAAAACGAGCAATATTTCATGTTTCTGGTGATATCGCTGACCACTTTCGAAGACATGAGAGATTGAAAGTAGGTAATTGACTACGGTAGCCGTGGCAAATGCAGAAACAGCTGACCAGAACCAAGGTAGGTGGACTATGTGGGTGAGGCCTACGAAAATACCT
>JAPLTN010000034.1 GCA_026398135.1 Verrucomicrobiota bacterium | reverse complement strand
TATTCAGGAAGTTTTTACTCTATATCGAGGCCATTGGCCGTAACGTCGAACACGGCCGTTTCGCAACGCGAAGCCACTCGCTCTCTGCCGCGCTCATTGAGCCGCGGCATTAGCGGTCAAACCAAAGCTATCCACTGAAAACAGCGAGGAACCTAATCCGGTTTAATCAGCCAACGACAGGGGCTTTTGGCCACCGGTCAGAAGGTTTTGGCGTCCCCACATCTCCAATACGGCTTGATTGCGGATTAAACCCGAAAACAGGAATCGGTAATCTGTCGCAACCTGCTCGGCATCTGATCATTCGCTCTCCCGCAACGATACACTTCCCTGCACCTTGGGGTTCACTCACAATAATCTTTTGGGCCCGGCATCGCCCGTGGGCGGGTCCCCTTGACGGGTGTTCCTGCAGGCCATCGCATGCGCGATGCCATGATGCCCGCTTCACTCTACTGCTACGCTTCCAGTATTTTACGGCAACTTACCGTAAAGCATGCGACGAACATACCCCGATACCTGCGGATTCCATCCAGCGCTACCAGCCCTACTGGGCGCTCCGCGCCGACCTGCTCGCGCGCCTGGATCGCCCGGACGAAGCCGCGATCGCCTACCAGCAAGCAATAGACCTTTGCTCCCGATCCCGCCGTGAGCGCATTTTTGCACGAACGCAGTCGGAGAAGCCAAACCAAGCGACAGCGCTAACAGAGCGATAATAGACTTCACGCCCGTCCTGCACTGCTCGGCCACGCCGCTACTCGCGGTTTTGCGTTAAACCGCTTACGGTTTAACCTGACATCATGACCACGCTTCATCCCGCCGTCCGTATTGGGCATGTGCACCTCAAAGTCGCCAATCTCGACCGCGCCCTTGCCTTCTACTGCGGCCTGCTCGGCTTCAAGCTCATGCAGCGTTTTGGCACGCAGGCCGCGTTTGTTTCCGCCGGCGGCTATCACCACCACATCGGCCTGAATACTTGGGAAAGCCTTGGGGGCCCGCCACCTGCACCCGGCACGACCGGCCTCTACCACACCGCCATCCTTTATCCCGACCGCGCCACGCTAGCCGACGCACTGCACCGCCTGTTAACCGCCAACATCACCATCGACGGCGCTGCCGACCACGGCGTGAGCGAGGCTATCTACCTGCGCGACCCCGATCTAAACGGCGTCGAACTCTATCGCGACCGCCCCGAGGCCGACTGGCCGCGCACGCCGACCGGTGAACTAGCCATGTTTAGCCGCCCCCTCGACCTCGAAGTACTTCTAGCCGAACGCACTCCCTGAACTCCCAAGTCGTCCAGTAAATCTCACAAAGCATTCCATCGTTCTCGAATCCTCAGCTGCTTACCCGATGCGATACGTCCCCGTGATTCCCCTCCCGCCCTCGCGCCGGAACTTCACCCCATCCCTCCCATCCCTCAGCTAACCGAATCCCCGGCACAAAGTAACCTATTGGGTTACTTTGTGTCGGGCGTTCGCGGCCTTCAGGGGCTGGCGCATCCCTGCCCCAAAGGACATTCTCGCCATCTACGTTAGCCCTGAGCCCCGCGCTTGCCTAGCCGCCCCTTTCTTCGGCAAGGTGCACGGTTTATGACCGCCGAGCCCAACGCTTCCGCCGACCCCGCCACCTCGAATCCTGTCGCCGCCATCCCGAGCGACTTCATTCGCGACATCGTGGCTCAAGACGTCGCCGCCGCCAAATACCCCGCCGGCATCGTCACCCGCTTCCCTCCCGAGCCCAACGGCTACCTCCACATCGGCCATGCCAAATCCATCTGCCTCAACTTCGGCATCGCCCGCGAAAACCAGGGTCGCTGCAACCTCCGCTTCGACGATACCAACCCCGCCAAGGAAGACGTCGAATACGTCGAATCCATCACCGCCGACGTGCGCTGGCTCATCGCCGGCTGGGCCGATCATTGCCTCGGAAACAAGTCCCCCCGCGACCTTCCCCGCCTCACCCCCACTCCCGACGGCCATAACGACTACTACGCCGCCCCCGCCCCCGCCGGCGCCGCCACCACCGAACCCTTTTTCGCGAGCGACTACTTCGCCGCCCTTTACGACTACGCCCTAGAACTCATCCGCCGGGGCAAGGCCTACGTCTGCGACCTCACCCCCGCCCAGACCGAGGAATACCGCGGCTCCCCGGAAAAGCCCGGCAAACCCTCCCCCTTCCGTGACCGCTCCGTGACCGAGAACCTCGACCTCTTCCAGCGCATGCGCGCCGGCGAGTTCACCGATGGCGCCCGCACCCTTCGCGCCAAGATCGACATGGACTCGCCCAACATGTGGCTGCGCGATCCCCTTCTCTACCGCATCCGCCACATCGCCCACCATCAAGCCGGCGACCAGTGGTGCGTTTACCCGCTCTACGACTACGCCCACTGTTTAAGCGACTACCTCGAAGGCATCACCCACTCCATCTGCACCCTGGAATTCGTGGATCACCGCCCGCTCTACGACTGGATTCTCGAAAACCTCGGCCTGCCGCGCGCCCTGCCCCGCCAATACGAATTCGCGAAACTCGTTCCCGGCTACACCCTCGTTTCCAAACGCAAGCTGCTCACCTTGGTTAACGAAAAAATCGTCTCCGGCTGGGACGACCCGCGCATGCCCACCCTCTCCGGCCTCCGTCGCCGCGGCGTGACCGCCAGCGCCCTGCGCCGCTTCGTAACCGGCGTCGGCGTAACCAAGTTTAACAGCGTCACCGACATCGCCGTCTTCGAGCACGCCGTGCGCGACGAGCTCAACACCACCGCCCAGCGCCGCCTCGGTGTGCTGCGCCCGGTCAAGATCGTGTTAACCAACCTCGCCGCCGACGAGGTCGTCGAGTGCCGCGCCACCAACAACCCGCAGGACGAAAACCCCACCAGCCGCCCGCTCGCCCTAACCCGCGAGGTCTTCATCGACGCCGACGACTTCGCCGAGGTGCCGCCACCCAAATACTTCCGCCTCAAACCAGGCGGCGAAGTGCGTCTTAAATACGCCTGCATCATCAAACTCGACGAAATCGTCAAAGGCCCCGCCGGCGAGCTGGTCGAGCTGCGTTGCACCGCCGACCTCACCACCCGCTCCGGCCAGCCCAACTGCGACCGCAAGGTCAAGGGCACCATCCACTGGGTGAGCGCCACCCGGAGCCTCGACGTCGAGGTACGTCTCTACGACCGGCTTTTCACCGTGCCCGAGCCCGCCGCCGAGGAGGATTTCCTTAAGGTGATCAACCCGCGCTCGCTCGAAATCATCCGCGCCCGGGTCGAACCCGCCTTGGCCGACGCCACGCCCGAGGACCGTTTCCAATTCGAGCGTCTCGGCTACTTCGCCCTCGACCCCAAAGACAGCGCCCCGGGCCGCCTCGTGCTCAACCGCACCCTCTCGCTCAAAGACACCTGGGCCAAGTAACCGGAAGTGCCGGCGTCTCGCCGAGCCGAGCCGCTCCCCGTAGTTTATCCCGCCTCGGTATTCGCCAAAAACGGAACGCTCATCAGCGTAAACTTCTCTACCCATGATCGACTGGACCCACTGGCACAACGAACCGTATCTGGTCGGCGGACTCATCCTGCTCGGCTGGCTCTACGCGCTGGCGACCGGTCCCTTCCGCTCGCGACTCGCCCCGCCGGGCACTGCCTATCCGCGCGGCCACGCCTTTCGTTTTTATCTGGGATTGGTTTTCTTCTACCTCGCGGTGGGATCGCCCCTGGATCAGGCCGGCGAACGATTTCTACTCAGCGCCCACATGATCCAGCATCAGCTGATCATCTATCCCGCCGCCATTTGTTTTCTCACCGGGTTGCCCGAGTGGCTGGTGACCCACGCCACCGGACACCGCTCGCTTCGCCTGCCGTTCCACCTCTTTACCCATCCGGCCATTTGTGCGCTCGCCTACTCCGGCATCATCGCGGTCTGGCACCATCCCGCCCTCTACGACTGGGCCCTGCGGTCTAAGCCCATTCATATCGCGGAGCATGGGATGTTTTTCCTCGTCGCCCTGCTTTATTGGTGGCCGCTGCTCAGCCCCAGCCGGGAATTCCCCCGGGCCAAGCCCGCCCTGCAAATGCTCTACATCGTCGGCGTCACCATCCTCATGACTCCGCTCTTCGCCTACCTGGCTTTTTCCAGCGAGGTGCTTTACCCCACTTACGAATACGCCCCGCGCCTCTTTGAAAATTTCTCCGCCGCCCAGGATCAACTGCTCGGGGCAGCCATCATGAAACTGGGCGGAATGTTCGTCAGCTTCCTTACCCTGATCTGGATTTTCTACACTTGGTATCAGAGCACGGAACGCAAATCACCCGGCCTCGGCCTGGCTTCCGCCAACGCTAAATAAAGTCCCCGTTTTCCGTGTACAAAGCGTCCGCTCAAGACCCCTTCAACCACGCCGCGCGCGAGCTTATCGCCGCGCTGCGCGGAGTGGTGAACGACGTGCCTCCGCGCCAGTTTCGCCGCCCCACCCAGGCGCTCTCGCCCCTGATCGAGGAGTTGCTGGTAAAACACCAGATCGGGCGCGCCGCCCCCGAAGACGCCATTCGCGAAAACTGGCCCGGCCTCGTCGGTGCCGCCATCGCCCACTACTCGCACGCCGGCCAGATCGACCCGCGCGGCAAGTTGACCATCCTCTACAATCAACCCGTGGCCGGCAACGAACTGCGTTTCCACCAGACCGACATCCTCGCCCGCATCCGCGCCCTGCCCGGCTGCCACTTGGTCAAGTCGCTCGCCATCCGCGCCGGGTAGGTTCCTAGGCTTGCTGAGGTCCGGGGAGCGCACCCGT
>JAPLTN010000072.1 GCA_026398135.1 Verrucomicrobiota bacterium | reverse complement strand
GACACTAGCCAAGGACACTCAGGTTTTCCTCGTTAGCAACGCCACGGTTGGAAACGATGCCCAACGTGTATTGCTAAACAAGCAGCCGATTACCGTGCCATCTGGAAGTGTTGCGGGAACAGCCGGCCCTGCGGTTATTGGCAATTACGCGTGGTGGGTGGGCGACGAAGGCATTAAAGCCAGCGCCAGTATGGTGGATCAAAACCTTGGCGCCACCCCGCTGAGTTATAATAATTCCGGCACCAAGCTCGGCGATGATTGGTCTTCCACTGCGGACAAGGCCACCATCCGCAAACGAAACCAGTTAAACCAACTGAGCCAGCCGCGCCCGGTTATTGAGAAAGTGGTGAGCGCGCTTATGCCCGATACGGACGATTTGGCTTCACTGCCCAAAGTGAACACTTTAAACCAACTGGCTATCGTGCCCTCGCTTTCGGCGTCCGCTGGCGCGGCTTTGCAGGTGAAAGCAGCGTTTCATGATATGACCGTTCTAAGTCGTGGGGTGCTCACCGATACCACCACCGGTAAGCTTCGCATCAATTATAGTCCGGCCGACACCGGGACACCCGCGCTTGATTCTTATATCAAACTCCGACCTGATGTGACGACGACTGATTCGAATCCTTACAAGTCAGTCTTTTATCCTAGAACACCCTCTTGGAATGCGGTCGGGACGCCCAGCTGGCCGATTTTCGGGCTTAGCCCGGTTATGACCGAGGCCGCCATTTTCTTTAATTTTGACGTATCGGGCGGGCAATTGAATCTTAAATACTGGTTGAAAGTCGAACTATGGAACCCGTATACGGCCACACTCGAAATCAATACGGCGCATGCTTTAAAGTATACCGTCACCTTGCCTTCTCCGATTAGTTTTTTGGTGAAGCAATATGATCAGGACGCTTACAATTCCGCATTATCTTCGGAGCCGCCTACCACGCCAGTTCTAAAGGACTCCCAGCTGTTTACGCTAACAAACCCAGGGGGAATTGTTTTCAGTGGAACCACGGGGACCAACAGTATAACAATCGAGCCGGGACGGATACAGACTTTACGAGGCTCTTCATCCCTCGATCTTTCCAGCAATAGCTTACCGATGGAGACCTACAGTTCGGCCCCGACCTCTTTGGTCGCGTTTAACGCCACTCCTGCGGTTCATACCACGGTGGATTTGCAAACTCCAGTTGCGGCCGGATCCATTTATAAGCTGCAGATGGCCTCAGATAATTCACTCTTGCAAAGCTGCACAGTGAAATCGGCCTACACAGCGACAAACGGCACCGTGATAAAAGTGGATCCTTGTTTGGCGTTTGGTTACTTTATGAATCCCTTTTTTGACACTTTATTAAGGGGGCAGACGGTGAACTATTTCGACCTACGACTTCCTGATTATGCGCTTCCTTCTAATGTTACCCCGCATTCGATTATTACTAGCACGTCGGAGTCTTGGACCACTAACCCCGCTACAAATACCACGAAACATAATTCGGCCAATTTTTATAACATTGGCTGGTTTAGACAGACAATCTGGGATCGCATTTCTCCGTTCGATCTGCCGCGCCAGGAGCTGATCTCGGTCGCCGAACTTCGACACCTGATCGGGCCCACGGCCAATGGTTTGGGGAGTGTTTGGGGGGCGCCAGAAGCCAATCAATTGTTTGATAAAGCCTTCTTTTCCACCGTCCCGCAAAATTACGATTGGTCGGTCGATGGAAGCGAGCCCCGTCCGAACCGTTATTTGGATATTTACAAGCCCGAGGGCGTGAGCCCGGCCACCTTGGCCGATCTCCGGGATAAAACCAATTCCGCCCGCTACCAATTGATCCGGGGAGCTTTTAATATTAACTCCACTTCGATTTCGGCATGGAAAGCGATCCTAGGCTCTCCGAGCCAGGCTTGGGACTTCGCTACGGCCTCGCCCGCGACCAGCGCTTTCACCACCAAGATATTGAAGAATGTTTTTTTTCGAACCCCAGCCGGGGCCAAAGAAATAAACTGGACCTTGGGGGGGACCGAGGTTCCGGCGATCCCGACCTCGGCCGAGATGATGGCAATCTACTGGGATAATTGGCGGAGCAGCACGACGGTTGGCCGTCAGCTTTCCGACAACGAAATCACCTCCCTGGCCACGCGGATCGTCGCCCTATTAAAAACCCGGGGACGACCCTTCGTTTCGTTATCCGAATTAATCGGGAGCACCCATACCGTATCTAGTGCCGGTGTAGGGGGGCCCCCTACACCGAGGGCGCAGAGTCTTTTGGAGTACGCAATCAATACCGCATCTTCCGATCGTAACTTAAATAACGGTCTGAACGGTGACTATATGGGTGGTGGTAACGGTTCGTATAGCTCCGAGTGCGTGACCCAAGGCGATATCCTAGGAAAGGTTACGCCTTTCATTTCGGCCCGCTCCGACACCTTTATCGTTCGCACTTATGGTGATGTGCAAAACCCCGTGACCGACAAAATAGAGGGGCGGGCCTGGTGCGAAGCCACCTTGCAACGGGTCCCGGATTTGGTTTCAGACTCGACGGCTGATGTTAGCACCGTAGTGTCGCCGCCGACCGCCTCCAATCCCTTTGGCCGACGTTTCAAAATCATATCCTTCCGATGGCTTACTGCAGACGATTTATAATCTGGCTTTGCACTCTGGGGGCCAGCTTTTACGGTTCTGCCTTGGCCGCCGAGCGAGAAGTGCCGGTGACGATAAGCGCGATCTGGCTCGACCCCGGTACGCCACCGGTGGACCTTTTTGTAAAAGGTTATAAGGACCAGCTCAGGAAGCTTATCGTGGGTACGCACAACCGCGGTATTCCGGTTCGCGTAAAAGCCGCCGGGCAGCCGGTGGTGATTCTCGGCAAAGTGATTGATCCGCCCGCCACGCCCGAGGGCAAGCCGGTGGTAAGATACGTGCCCTTGGGGGAAATTAGCTGGCCCGAAAGAGAGCTGACCAATGCCCTTTTTATATTGGCG
>JAPLTN010000054.1 GCA_026398135.1 Verrucomicrobiota bacterium | reverse complement strand
GCTATTGCCGCCGCGCCGCGCCCGATCTTGTCCCCGAGCAATCCGCCAGCCTGTCAGTTCTTGGCCCAGAAAAACCTCCCAGCCAAGCTCTTCGGGCATGGTTTCCTTAAATATCGTGCCTATGCCTTAACGGCATTGGCCTTTGCCCATGTTTTGGTTCAAGGCCGCCCCGTGCTAATCAAACGCGTAAGCTCCGCCGCCCAAGCACGAAACTGCGACCTCGTCTTCATCAGCCGCGAAGAAGCCCGCCGGCAGTCGCTGTGGTTGGCTGAACTCGCGGGAGCCCCACTCCTTTCCGTCACTGAAACAGAAACCTCCCTAAAACCGAAGGCCGGCGTAACCTTGGTCCGGGAAAAAACCAGCGCCGGCAGCCGGCTGCGGTTCGATGTTAACCTCCCCGCCTTGCAACTCGCCCGCCTAAAAGTCAGTTCCAGCATGCTGGTATCCGCCCGCCGCATCGTGCGCGCCACCCCCGAACGAGGCTGAACCATGCGTTTCTCCGACCTGCCCATTCAGCGTAAACTATTCGGGAGTGTTGTCCTCGCGGTCACCCTGGCCGCCACACTGCTGGCCCTCGCCCTCACTCTTTACGAGAAAACCACCTTCCGCCCAAACTACCTCAGCGAGGCGCAAGCCGACGCGAAAATGCTAGCCGAGCTGCTGGTGCCGGCGCTTGAGTTCCTCGACGACCGCACCGCCGGCACTCAACTCGCCAGCATGGAGCGGCGCCCTGAGATCATCGGCTCGGCCATCTACTTGCCGGACGGCTCCCGCTTCGCTGCCCGCAACCGTAATCCCGCCGGGCTTTTCCCTCCGCAATTGGCGCAGCCAGTCCAAGCCAGCCAGACCAGCGACCACACCATAACCATAATGGAGGAAATCAAAGGCGAAGGCGGCCCCCTGGGCACGCTCGGCATACGCTTCGAGATCCCCACCAATACCAAAAGGCTCTACAGTTACGGGATTTTCGTATTCGCCTCGATCGGCTCGCTGGGCGTGCTCACCTTCCTGCTCTCCTATGTGCTCCGCCGCGCCGTATCCGGCCCCGTGGAAGACCTCGTAAAAGCCGCCCGGGAGGTATCGGAGAAAAAAGACTATACCCTGCGCGTCCCCGTCACCAGCGGCGACGAATTTGGCCGCCTGGCCGAGGCCTTTAACGAAATGCTTTCGGCCATCGGAGCTCGCGATACCGAGCGCCAGCGCCATGAAGCCCGCCTCGCCCAATACAACATCGGCCTCGTCGAACTCTCCAAAACCGAGGAAACCAGCCAGGCCGACCCCGACCGCCAGCTTCACCTCATCCTCTCCATCCTCGCCCGCGTGCACAACGTCCGCCGGGTCGGTTTCTGGAGCTTCGAAGCCGGCCTGTCCCGCCTGCGCTGCGTGGCCGGCTACGACCGCACCGACCCGCTCTTCTGCGCCGGCGCGGAGCTCTCCAGCGACGAAGCCCCCGCCTACTTCTCCTCCATCAAAACCGAGTCCGTCGTCGCCATTTCCGATACCTCGACCGACCCGCTCATGGCCGGGCTTCGTGATACTTATCTCAGTCCGCTAGGCATCACCGCCATCCTCGACATCCCCGTGCGCCGCCACGGCAAGCTCGTCGGCGTTCTTTGCCACGAACACTCCGGCTCACCCCGCGTCTGGGAACAGGACGAGGTCAACTTCGCCACCGCCGTCTCGGAACGCATTGTCCTGCTCCTGGAAAGCAAGGAGCTGAGCGACGCCCAACTCGCCCTGCGCGAGAGCGACGCCAACTACCGCGAAATGGTGGACGCCGCTCCCGACGTGATTTTCACCATCGATGATCAGCTCCAGCTCCGCGCGACCAACTCCGCCCTCAGCCGGCTCACCGGCTGGGATCGCTCTCATTGGAATAACATCACCCTCGATCAAGCCCTCTTCCCGGTCGACCTCCCCCTTGCCCTCCGAGCTTACGCCACCGTCGCCAACGGCGGCGGAAGCCAGGTTATCCTCCTTCGCTTGCTTCGTGCCGACGGCACCGTGCTCCCCCTCGAATGCTATCTCGCCCCCCGCCGCCTCAAGGCCGGCTCGGGGGCCGTCCTCTGCATCGGACGCGACCAGACCGAACGCCTCGCCGGCATCGCCGCCCAAGCCAAACTCGAAGAACAACTCCGCCACGCGCAAAAAATGGAGGCCATCGGCACCCTCGCCGGCGGCATCGCCCACGATTTTAACAACATCCTCACCGCGCTCATGGGCAATCTGGAGCTCATGAGCTATGAGCTGCCCGAGCGGCATCGCGCCCTCAACTACCTCAACAACTCCCGCCAGGCCACCCTGCGCGCCCGCGACTTGGTCCGCCAGATCCTCACCTTCAGCCGCCGCCAGGAAGCCTCCCGCACCCCCCTGGCCCTGGGCGCTATCGTCGGCGAAGCCCTTGGCCTGCTCCGCGCCTCCCTTCCCGCCAATATCGAGATCATCTCCCGCCTGGATCGCGCCGTCCCGCCGGTTTTCGCCGACGAGACCCAGCTTCACCAGGTGGTCATGAACCTCGCCACCAACGCCTACCACGCCATGGAGCCCGACGGCGGACGCATGACCATCGAGGTCGCGCTAGGCACGGTCGATGCCCGGAAGCAGGCCCGCCACCCCCAACTCCGCCTCGGCGACTTCGTCACCCTCACCGTCACCGATACCGGTTGCGGCATGGACGAGGACACGCTGCGGCGCCTCTTTGAGCCTTTCTTCACCACCAAGCCCCAGGGCCAGGGCACCGGTCTGGGCATGGCCGTCGTGCACGGCATCCTGCAGGCCCACGACGCCCTGATCTCCGTTCAAAGCGAGGTCGGCAAGGGCTCCGCCATCCGCATTTATTTCCCCATTTGTCGCGAAACGGATTCGGCCCCCGCGCTCGCCTCTCCGATCTCCACCATCACCCCGGCGGCCAAGCTTCAAAAGGTGCTCATCGTGGACGACGAAACCACGGTTGCCCAAGTAGCCGAGCTCCTGCTCCTGCGCATGGGCTTAAACGTGCAAAGCTTCCTCGATCCGCTGGAGGCCATGCGCGCGATTGAGGAAAACCCCCACGACTTCGACCTGATCGTCAGTGATCTGAGCATGCCCAACCTGAGCGGTCTCGACCTCGCCCGCCGCATCCGCGCCCTCAAATCCAACGTCCCCATTCTCATCATGACTGGTTATGGCGGCTCGAATAATGCCGCCGCCCTCGCTGCCGCCGGCATTTACGCGACCCTGCAAAAACCCTTCACCGCCGAAGCCCTCGCCCTCGCCGTCGAGACCGCCCTCAAAAGCCGCGATCGCCGCGAGTAGTGAGCCAGCGCGGATCTTATCGGAGCGCTGCCTCTGCGGCGCATTCTTGCGCCGTGGGCCGGGCCGGGCGGGGTTGCACTGCACCGGACGGAGCACGCGTTTTCACGCGGGCGGAGGAGGAAGCAGACGGCGTGACAGCTCGGGGTCTGCGCAGGGCTGGCGCGACGTCTGCCGTTTGGTTGATCGGGGACCTTGCGAAGGCGTTACGGCGAGGGCTTTATCACCTTGGCGGGATCAAATTCCAGGTTCCGGCTGCTTGCTTCATTTGCTGACTGGACCATCAACGTTGCAGACTCGATGATCAGGTGCTTTTAGCAGAGTTATGCTAAAAACCGTGCTTCAATATATGCTATCGACCTCATCGGCATGATCGTCGGGTCGAGCCGACGGAGTCAGGCCGTTACTTGCTACTTTTCGATGAATTGAAGGAGTAACGGTCGATACCATTGGGTAACAGCTATTGGCGAAACCGACATCCCTGTGGGTAACGCCCGCTTTGTTTACGACCCCCCCACCCACACGCTTGTCAAACGGCGGACCTGGCCTTCCCTCCCTTCATGCCATCACCGTTCTCCGTATTTTTTCGTTCCGGACTCATACTATTCGTTTTGGCCACCTTGGCACCGCTCCGGGCCGACTTCGATCTGCTTGGCGCACTGCCTCCCCGGTTCACCAACGGCACCGTGGTCGTGCTGCGCGAATCGCACGAAACTCGCAATTCTACCGAAATCTCCCGAACCCCGGTTGCCGACGGTAATTTTAAGCTCCGCGTCGCTTCCGGTCCGGGCCTTTACACCGTCGAACTTGACGACCTCCGCACCTCTTTCGTTGCGGCCGATGACCAGACTTTGACCGTCTCCGCCTCCGCCGACGAGAAGGCTCTGCTGGTAACCGGTGGACCTGACCAGGCCCTTTTCACGGCCTATGAGTTGCTGCGTGCCAATTCATTCGCCCGATTGGTGAAGCCTGAGCGCGAAGCGGTCGCTGCGGCCCGCAGCCGTGGCGATGAAGCCGAGGTCGCCCGCTTTACCGAGCGCGAGGTCGCCGGCTACAACCAGCACCGCCGCGAGCTTAACGACTTCACGCTCGCTCAGCTCTCCGGCTCGGCTGCGCTATACGCCGCCTCGCTGCGTTGGGATGGCGACTACCGGCTCGACGAGTTGACCAACGCCGTCGAAGCCTACGCCAAACTGCACCCGGGCGCCGAAATTACGCGCCTGCTCACGGATCGCATCGCCCGCTTTCGAGCGCTCGCCATCGGAGCCATCGCGCCTGATCTCGCCGGTCCCACCCCCGAGGGCACGCCCCTGAAGTTGAGTGATCTACGCGGTCGCACCGTGCTGGTCGATTTTTGGGCCTCCTGGTGCGGCCCCTGCCGCGTCGAGAATCGTCACTATGGGGAGCTCTATCGACGTTACCGTGACGCGGGCTTCGAGATCCTGGCCGTCTCGGTGGACCAAAGTGGCCCGTCTTGGAAGGCGGCCATAACAAAAGACAGTGCGACGTGGCGTCATATTTCCGACCTCGCCGGCTGGAAGTCGCCCCTCGCCGCTACCTACAGCGTGGCCGCGCTTCCCGCGAGTTTCCTGATCGACCCGACCGGCAGGATCATCGCGAAAGATCTCCGCGGCGCACGGCTCACGGCCCAGCTCGAGCAGCTGTTTTCTCAGTCGGCGCGCTGAGCTACGATTCTTACTTCGGAGCGGTATAGCCGCATAGAGCTTACGACTGGGAGCATTCCTTGGTGGTGAGATTTCCGAACAACTCCGCCTTAGTTACCTTCGTTCTCTTCTGTAAAAGCCTGATTTTAAAAACCACAAATCCTCAATCGTTTACACTAATTCAGAATCCGACATGGCCGGTATTATTAGTGACTATGAGTGTCTATTAGTGGTTCAAGAATTCCGGGCATAAGCCAACGGGGATCCCAAGGTGTCCGGTGCGTCGGCCTTATTCCAGTTCGCTTTCAAGTTGAGCGCATTGGCCGAGGACGGCCAACCCTACATATAATGTATGGCTCACTCACCTCTGATGTCTGGTGTAGCGTTGGCCGTCCCCGGCCCAGTCCGACTTTTCTGGCTCATCTTGACCGCGAATTGGAAGTAGCGGCGGCGACGGCGGAGCGCGACCAAGGCACCGGCAGCCAGCGCGGCGCAGGCAGTTGCGCTCGCAGGTTCGGGGATCGCGGTCACGGCGAGCAAGGCAGGGCCGCCCGCGGCCAGGCCGGTCATACCGACTGACATGTTGCCGCCCTCAAAATAGGTGACGTTAACATTCGTCCCCGTGCCGGAGATGGTGAAGGTGTAGCGCAGGCCGGTGAAGGAGAATGGAGTCGCGAGGCCGGATGCGTTGATGCTCACCGCTTGGTAGGCATGCGGAATACTGCCCAAAGTCGAAAAGTCCGAAAACACGGGGGTGGTGCCTTCGGGGTTGAGAAAGGATATCGAACTGGACGTTTTGGTGATCCCGCCGGAGGCACCGCCCGCGTTGAAGTTGGTGTAGGCGACTTGGAATCTTAAGCGGCTGTCGCCTTGCGGATTTACGACGAACTTAAACCCCGTCGGAGCGAGAAAATCCATGGTCACGGTGCCGTTCACCCCTGAATAGTCCAAAGACGCCGGCCGCGTGAGGGTGGTGGTACTCAGGGTCGTCGAGCCAGGCATATCCTCGGCCAAGTCCGGCTGAACAAGCACCGTGTTGATGGTTTCGTTGGCCTGAATGGTGTAGCTCAGGGGTGCGGCGGGGGCGACGGCGGCACCGAACAGGGCGAAAATAAACCAGCCACGGGCGGCGGAAACGCCGAGCTTCACATCCGGGGATGTTTTGAAGCAATCGAGAAGGGCGGATTTCATCTATTAGCCCACTTCGGCACATGGCCGCCGGACTTGAGTTTGCAGGTGCCGACGGCGTCCGAAGCTAGTTCTACTTTGTTAGATACAAACCATGGCCGCAAAAAGGCGCAGGAGTCGCAAAAAATAAGGCTTGGTTTTGCGCGTCTTGAGCCTTTTTGCGGCCATTCTCCGGTGTTTTCACGTTGGTTCTACCTATTAAACAAAGTGGAACCAGGGTGTGTCTGGTTAAGTTCTCGGCCCATCGCCAGAGGCTCTAAGAGTGAAGGGAGAAAGGGCGCTGGGTCGACGTTGCCCTCGGTGGCAAGGGCCGCTGGACCACCTCCGCCTCCCGCCGCGCCTTGGCCGAGCCGCGCCCCACATCCCTGCCGGACTGAGTTTAAACCCAGACACGCCGTAGACCCCGAAAAATTGAGGGAACAAGAAGAAGGGTTGACAGGCGGGCCGCCGTGCTTGGTTTTCTCGCCTCCCTTACGGCGGCCATAGCTCAGTTGGTTAGAGCACAAGATTGTGATTCTTGGGGTCGCGGGTTCGAATCCCGTTGGCCGCCCCATTTTTCTCTTTCCGAGTCGAAAACTCGGAATTCATCAGGATTAGCCCGATTGGCGATCTTGGCCTTGCTGGCGATCAATAGGCCAGGCTGCAGCTGATGTAGAACTGGGTGTCGTAGCGGCCGGTGGTGCGGGTGCCCTCCCCGGCCACGGCCAGGGAGGCGGTGGTGGTGAAGTATTTCGCCCCGGTGAGGTCGATTTGCAGGCCGCAGTCCCAGAGGCTTTCTTCGCCGCCGCGCTCAAAGCTGCCGACGCCGATTTCGTAGAAGGGGGAAAACGCGATCTCCTGGATCCACGTTTTGGCGAAGCCCAGGCGTTCGCCTCCCAGCGGCTTGAGGTGCAGGAACTGGATGAGGTAGGCGCCGTTGTCACCACTGACTTCGCTGGATTGGTAGGCGCGGAAGGCGCCGGCGCCGCCGAGGGAGAAGTTGTCGCCGCCGGCGAGTTGCTGGTTGGTGATCTGCCAGGAAATCTGGGTCTCGGTGGACCAGCCGTCCAAGGCGGCGAGCCAGGGGCCGAGTTGCTGCACGCGGGCGTAGTTCAGGACGTAGTGGCGGGTGGTGGGTTCGCCGGTGGCGGTGTTGTAGAACTGCTGGAAATCGGCGGTGCTGTTGCGCGCGCTAAGGCCGGCGAAATTAAAAATCACGCCCGCCACGAACTGGTTGGTGGCGGTGGTTTCTTTCCAGTTGAGCACGCTGTTCAACGTGAGCTGGGCGGCATCGTAATCCGCGCCGCCGACCACGACGGAGTTAAACAGGCTCTCGCGCTGGTATTGGTTGAATGCGGTGGTGGCGTTGGCGCTCCACTGGAACTTCTCCTGCTCCCAGAGCGGCAGTTCGTATTTGAGCGAGCTTTGCAGGGTGGTGCTGGCCGAACCGGGGATGCCGGGGATGGTGGACGAGGCGGTGTCGGAATAGTTTACGCTGGCGGTGAGGCGCTGGCCGGGGACGGTGGGAACGGTGTAGTTGAGCGAGTAGTTGGCGAACTCCTCGATATGGTTGCCGGTGACGGCGTTGAAGGAGACTTGGTGGTCTTCGATCAGCGGGTTCTCGAACGCGCCGCCGAGGGAGTAGCGGTCGGTGCCGGAGGATTTGGTGGCGTGGTTGTTGTAACCGGCGCGGAGGCCCCAGGGGCGTTTTTCGTCGATTTGGATCTGGGCGACGCTTTGGCCGAGTTGCTGGCCGGGCTCGAAGACGACGCGGGCGCTGCGGTAGGGGCCGGAGTTGAGCTGCTTCACTTTCTTGTCGAGCGAAGCCTGTTTGAGAATGGGTTCGGCGAGCAGGGGGTCGAAGAGGCGGGCGAGGCGGGCGTCGCTGCTGCGGTGTTTGGCCTCGGCACTGTAACCGCCCTGGCCGTCGGCATACTGGACGCGGTAGGCTTCGAGGCGGAATTCGTTGATCTGCACGCGGAGCTGGCCGTCCACGATTTCCTGGGGCGGCACGACCACGGACATGAGCGGGTAGCCAGAGGCGCGGTAGATGTCGGTGATGTCCTGCTGGATGAAGCGGGCGTCGCCGAGGGTGAGCGGCAGGTCGCGGTAGATGGCGAGTTTGGTGGTGAGCGCATCGATCAGCGCGGTGCGTTTAGCGGCTTCGACCTTGCTGGTGCCTTGCAGGAAAACGAAGTCGGTGGCGGGGGTCGGAGCGGCAGCGGGCGCGGTTCCAGCGGAAGCGGCGGTGCCGACAAACTCCAGTTGGAGACGGCGCAGGGTGGGCGTGATGACGGCCCGGTCGTTGGCGCCGGGGGCGGCGATGAGGGCGGGGAAATCGATCAGCCCCTTGGTTGAGGGCAAATCGGCCACGGGCGCAGGGTATTGCTCGAGGGGGGACTGCGGGCCGAGGACCTTGGCGGCTTGGGCCAGCGCGAACGGGGCGGGCAGGAGCAGGCAGGCGGCGGCGAGGCGGAGGGAGAAGGAAGCGTTCACGCGGTGAGAGGGAGGCATGGGAGCGTTGAGACGGGAGCTTAGCTGCCCTTGGACCAGAGGGCGGCCTTGGCCTGCATTTGTTCGGTGGTGAGGCCGGAGGAGGCCTGGGCCTTGGTGGCCTGGGCTTTTTCGGTGAGGCTGGTCTGAACCACGCGGGTGAATTCGGCGGTGACGGTTTCTTTGGCGACGGCGGCGGTTTTCTCCTGCCTGGCCTGTTGCTGGGAGGCGACGATATATTGGCCGACCTGGGCCTTGGCGTTGACCACGCCGGCGGCCATTTGGGCTTTGCGCTGGGCGAGTTGCTGGGCGGCGGCGAAGTATTGGAGGAGCATGGCGTCCTCTTTCTTCTGGGCCTCGGCGCGGGCGACTTCTTCCTGGGCCTTGGCAAAGGCGATGCCGGCCTCGACCTCGGACTTGGAAGGGCCGCTCTTGGGGATGAGGCCGCCGGTGATGGTGCTGGCGGTGTCCTGCACGAAGTTTTTCACTTCGCTGACGGCGGTGATGCCGTGTTTGGCGACGAAGGCGGCGGCCTTGCCGGCGTCGCCGAACTTGGCTCCGACGACGTCGAGCTGCTGCTTGGCGGCGTTCAAGGTGGCGTCAGCCATGTTGGAGTAAGTGGCGATGCCGCCCTTGACGGCGTTGAGCGCGCCGTCGGGGGTGGTGAAGATGTCCTTGGCGGCATTCTTAACCTGGTTGGCGGCGTCGGCGGGGTTTTCGAGCGCCTTGATGCCGAGCTCTTGCGGGGAGCCACCGAAGGTCTTGGCAAACTCTTCGCCGGCTGCGCCAGTGATGGTGTTGGAGGCCTTGAAGATGCCGGTCTTGTCGGACTGTTCGAGGGAGGAGATGGCGGCGTCCTTGGCGGCCTGGGCGGTGCGGGCGGCGTCGGCGGCTTGCTGGCGAGCGCCGGGGCCATTGCCATCGCCGCTCCAGAGGTTGGTGGCCATGTCTTTGACCACGGCGTCAGGGGATTTGCCGGACTTGAGGTCGTTATACATCTTGGTCGCGGCCTCGATGGTCATCTCGCCGCCGGGGACCATGCTGGCGGCGTGGACGCGCATGAGGGCCTCGGGCGAATCGGCGTTTTTGTAGGCGTCGATGCGGGCGTTGATTTTTTGGGTGATCAATTCCTCGGGCTGGGCGCCGTAAGTTTTCTGGAACTCGGCCCGGGCAGCGCCCTCGGCATTGAGGTAGGCTTGGGCGGCACCGGTGGGGTCCTGGGTGGCGGCCTGCTCGATGGCCATGTCCTTGAGCTCGCCGGAGGCATACTGAACGTAAACCGAAGCGGCAGTTTTGAGGTTTTCGGCGAGCTGCTCCTTATCGAGGGTGCCGTCGCTGTTTAAGGGAACGCGATTGGCGACTTCCTTGGCGAGGACGGTGGGATCGTTAAGGGCTTGGTCGGGGGAGAAGCCGAACTCTTGGGCGACGGCGGAGTTGAGGCGTTCGGCGTAGCCGGCGGCGAAGGTGCCGGCCTCGGTGGCGTTGCCCTGGGGGGTGCCGAGTTGTTTGTTGAGGATGGCAATGGAGATGCGCTCGAGCTCGGTGAGGGCCTCGCCGTCGGCGTTTTTGGTCGGGACCTTGGAGAGATCGAGCGCGCCGCCGGTGAGCTGGTTGAGGCGGTCGTTGAGGCGGGCTTTTTCCTGGGCGGCCACCTGAGCTTGCTGCTCGGGCGAGAGTTTCTGGCCGAACATTCCCGAAATTTGGGTTTTAACAGCCACCATCTGAGCGATGCGCGACTCCATCGCGGCGCTTTCCTGGGCCTGGAGTTTTTCGGCGGCGTCGAGCTGGGTCTGGAGGGCCTGGAGGGCGGGCACGGACTTGACCAGCGAATCGCGCATGGCGGCGGAGTCGTCGAGGACGCCGCCGGAGTTGATCTTGTCGGCGACCGATTTGGCGTAGGCGAGGGCGGCGGGGGAAAGGTTGGCGGCGAGGCCCTCACCAACGGTGGCGGTGACCTGCTTGGCGGCCTCGGCCTTGGCCTCGAATTGTTTCACGAAGGGGTCGCTGGCCACCATGGTGGCGGCGGTCTTGGCCGGCAGATCGGAGTTGGCGAGGGCGATGAGGGCATCGGCCTTTTCCAGACTGCTGCTGCTGGAGGCGTAGGCGGCGGCGCCGGCGGCCTGGGCCTGGGCGAGTTTTTCGGCGGCGGCGGCGGCGGCGGCCTTGGCGTCCGCCATGGCGGCGCCGACGTTGGCCAGGCGGGACTCGACCTCGGCGAGCTTGGTGGCGAGTTCGTCTTTCTTGGTTTCGAGTTCGGCGACCTTGCGGTCGTTGGCGGCGATTTTCTCGCGGCCGATTTCGGCTTCGCGAGTCAGGGCATCACGCTCGGCGAGAGTCTTGGCCTCGGTGGCGACGATGGCTTTGGCGGCGTCGATGATGCGTTGATACTCGGCGACCTCGCTGCCGCGGCCGAGGCGGGCGGCATCGGCGAGGCGCTGGGTGAAGTCGGCGATGTTGCGTTTGGCGTCGGCGATGGATTCGAGGTTTTTGCTGGCGAGGGCGAGCTGGGTGTTCACCTGCTCGAACTGGCCGACGAGCAGGGCGCGCAGGCCGCGCTCCACCTCGATGGCTTTGGCGGTCTGGTTGAGTTGCTGGCCGGTTTCTTTTTGGATCTGGTTGGCGATGCGGAAACCCTGCGCCTGGGCTTGAAGATTGTTGCTGGCCGCGTCGGCGGCGTAGGCGGCGGCAATGTAGTTTTTGGTGAGCTGATCCTGCTGGTCGGGCGGGGTGTTGAGGATGGCGAAGTTAGGCTTGGTGACGATGAGGCCGGCGGTGGCTTGTTCGACGATTTTACCCAGGTCGATGACGGGGATTTTGTCGCCGCTGGCGGCGGCCAGGGCCACCAGTTGGGCGCGCTGGGCCTCGGTGGCCTGGGTGCTGGAGGCGCGAAGGACCTCGGCGGGGATGACGTCGGTAATCTCCTTGAGGCTGGGGAGGATGCGTCCGGTGGTGCGCGGGGCGGCGTTGAGCACGTAGTTGGCGGCATCGTCACCAGAAAGGGTGAAGCCGGAGAGCAGAACGGGCTTGTTGTTGCCCACATCGGCGGTCTCGAAGCGGGCGGAGCCCTGGGTGGTAACCAAGCCGAGGGAGTCGCCGCTGACGACGTTCGAGAGGGTGCCGCCGCTGACGGTGGCGCTGGTGTTGCCGTCGAAGAGTTTTTCCGCGACCTGCACGCCGGAGATGTCCACCTGGCGGGGGGCGATGACGACGTCGATACCGGCGGGCTGGCGCAGGGCGTAGTTGGCGGCGTCCGCGCCGGTGATGGCGTAGCCGGAGGCGGTGACGGGCTTGGGGGCGGACTGGGCGTTTTTGTTGGCGATCAGGCCGGAGGTCGCGGTGGTGACGAGGTTGACCCCATCGCCGGCGACGGCACCGGAGAGCGCGCCGCCGGTGAGGACAACGTTCAAGGTGCGGTCGTAAACGCGGTCCACCGCGTCGGCACCGATGACGGAGAGTTCTTTGGCGGCGATGTCGGCCACGAGGTCGAAGGGCAGGACCTGGGTGTAGTTCGTCGCGTCGGTGCCGCGCAGACCGTTCCCGGTGAGGGTGACGGATTTATCGAGGCCGACGTTTTTATCGGCGAAGGTGGCGGTGATGGCGGAGAGCGCGAAGGTGAGGTCGTCGCCGGGCAGGTAGCCGTTGAAGGTGGCGGAACCGGAGAGGGTGGCGGCGGTGGTGCGGTCGTAGGTGCGGTCGTTGGCGCTCAAGCCGCCGATGGTTACGAAACGCGGGTTTACGGTGGCGCTGAGCAGAGGGGCAACGAGGTTGTAGTTGCCCGCTGCGGTGCCGGTGATGCCGAGGCCGGTGACGGTGACTTGGCGATTTTTACCGGCGGATTTATCAAAGAAGGTGGCCGAGGGTGTGCCGGTGAGGGTGACAACGTCGGAGCCAAACGGGGCGATGGCGGCGGTGCCGGAAAGCTGGGCGATGGCGGAGCGGTCGTAGAAACGATCCAGCGCGGTGAGGCCGGTGACCAGGAGATCGGCCTGGGTGATGGAGGCAGTGAGGCCGACGGGGTCGAGCAGGCGGTAGTTGTCCGAATCGCCGCCAGAGAGGGTGTAACCGGTGGCGGTGACGGACTTGGCGGTGCCGACGTTTTTATCGAGGAACGAAGCCGTGGCGGCGGAGGTGACGAGGGTGACGGAATCGGCGCCGAGCGGGGCGATGGAACCGCGAGTGGTGAAGGTCGCGGCCAGGGTGGCGTCGTAGGTTTTATTGGCGACAGCGGCACCGGTGATGGCGAGATCGGCGCGGGTGACGGTGGCGGTCAGCGTGGTCGGCAGACGGAGGGTGTAGTTGGCGGCGTCGGCGCCGGCGAGGGCGAGGCCGGATACTGTGACGGACTTAGGCGCGAGGGAAACGTGTTTGTCGGCGAAGGTGCCGGTGGCGATGCCGCTGAGGGAGATGGATTCGGCGGAGGCGAGGACGTTGTTGAGCGAGCCGAAATCGAGCGCGGCGGTGCCGGTGAGCGGGGCGTTGCTCGTGGTGTCGTAAACGCGATCCACGGCGGCGAGGCCGGTGACGGTGGCGTCGGCGGGGGTGATGGAGGCGGAGAGGGCGGGCGAGACGAGGCGGTAGTTGTCGGGGTTGTTCAGGCTGGTGCTGGAGAGGGCCAGGCCGGAGACGGTGACGGATTTGGCAGTGCCGACGTTTTTATCGGCAAAGGCGGCGGAGCGGGCGGATTCGTCGAGGGTGATGGATTCGCCGGTGAGTACGCCTTGGAGCGCGCCGGCGCCGGCGAGGGTGGCGGCGGGGGTGCGGTCGTAAACGCGATCCACGGCGGCGAGGCCGGTGACGGTGAGGTCTTTTTTGAAGATGGTGGCGGTGAGGCCGGTGGGGGTGGTGGCGGTGTAGTTGTCCTTGTCCGCGCCGGAGAGAGTGACGCCGGAGAGGGCGACGGCTTTGTTCACGCCGGCGTTGGCGTCGGCGAAGGTGACGGTGGTGGCGCCGACGTTGATGGCGAGGTCGTCGCCCGCGATGGTGCCGCCGAAGCTGCCGGTGCCGGAGATGTCGGCGAAGACGGTGCCGTCGTAGGTTTTGTCGGCGATGGTGAGGCCGGAGACGGTGATGCCGCGCCGGGCGATGGTGCCGGAGAGGGCGGAAGGCTGGGCGAGGATGTAGTTGTTCTTGTCGGCACCGGAGAGGCCGAAGAGACCGGTGATGGTGACGGGACGGGCGATGCCGGCGAATTTATCGGCGTAGGTGGCGGAGACGGCGGAGAGATCGACGGAGACGAGGTCGTCGGTGAAGACCGCGTCGAGGCCGGTCACGGAGAGCGGCGCGGTGGCGTTGCCGTCGTAGGTCTTGTCGGCGGCGAGACCGACGAGGTTGAGGGGGGCGGCGGCGATATTGACGGTGAGGCCGGTGGGCTGGGCGAGGACGTAGTTCGAGGCGGCGGTGCCGGTGACGGCGTAACCGGAGGCGGTGACGGGTTTGGCGTCGCCGATGTTTTTATCCACCATGCTGCCGGTGGCGGCGGCGGTGAGGAAGGTGAGGCTATCGGAGCCCAACACGCCCTGGAGGGTGCCGCCGGAGAGGGCGACGGTGGGAGTGGCGTTGTAGAGACGGTCGAGGGCGGTGACGCCGGAGACCGTGAGGGTGGCGGGGGTGATGCTGGCGGTGAAACCGGAGGCGCGGGTGGCGTCGTAGTTGGCGGCGGCGGTGCCGGTGACAGTGATGCCGGAGAAGACGAGGGGCTTGGCGGTGCCGACGTTTTTGTCGGCGAAAGCAAAGGTGAAGGCGGAGCCGTCGATGGTGGCGTCGTCGCCGGAGAGGATGCCGCCGAACTGAGCGGTGCCGGTGCCGGTGGCACCGGGGGTGGCGTCGTAGGTTTTGTCGTTCGCGACGAAGCCGGAAACGGTGATGGGCCGCGGGGTGATGGTGGCGGTGAGGCCCGTGGGCTGAAGGAGGGTGTAGTTGGCGGAGGCGGGACCGGTGAGGGTGTAGCCGGCGACGGTGACGGGCTTGGCGGTGCCGGCGGCGGTATCGAGGAAGCTGGCGGCGGCCCCCGAGCTCACGACGGAAACGACATCGCTACCGAGGGCGTTGACGGTGGCGGTGCCGGTGAGCGTGGCGAGGGTGGTGGCGTCGTAAACGCGATCGAGGATGGAGAGGCCGGTGAGGGCGAGGTCGGCCGGGGTGATCTCGGCGGTGAGACCGGTGGGGACGCGCAAGACGTAGTTGGCCGCGTGCGTGCCTGAGAGCGAAAGGCCCGCAACGGTAACGGACTTGGCGGTGCCGACGTTTTTGTCGGCGAAGGCGCCGGTGGCGGTGCCGGCGAGCGTAACGGTGTCGCCCGAGAGCGGGGCGATGGTGCTGGTGCCGGTGAGGGGCGCGACGGGGGTGGCGTCGTAAACTTTATCCACGGCGGCGAGGCCGGTGACGTCGAGCGAGAGGGGGCGGATGGTGGCGGTGAGGCCGGCGCTGGAGATAAGGTAGTTGGCGGCGTCGGCGCCGCCGAGGGTGAGGCCGGAGACGGTGACGGGCTTGGCGACGCCGGCGTTGGCGTTGGCGAAAGTGCCGCTGGGAATGCCGGAGATGGAAACGGAATCGAAACCCAGCGGGGTGACGGTGGCGGTGCCGGTCAGGGCGGCGGCCAGGCTGCGATCGTAGTCGCGATCCAGCGCGGTGAGGCCACCGAGAGGGAGGGAGGCCTGGGCGACGTTGGCGGTGAGGTTGGTGGGGAGGACGAGGTTGTAGTTGTTGGCCTGGGCACCGGTAATGGCGAAGCCGGTGAAGGTGGTGACGGCCTTGTTATTGCCAAAGTTCTTGCTGGCGAAATAGGCGGTCTGGGTGAAGGCGGTGTCGATGACGACGTTGTCAGCGCCGAGCGGGGCGATGGTCGGGGTGCCGGAGAGAGGGGCGATGTCGGTGGCGTCGTAAACGCGGTTCACGGCGGTGAGGCCGGTGAGCGCGAGGTCGCGGCGGGTGATGGAGAGCTGGCCGGGGCCGGTGACGTTGAAGGCGTAGTTGTTGTCGAGGCCCCCGGTGGCGGTGATGGCGTAGTTGCCGATGTTGGAGGCGAGGACGGCGGTGGTGGAGAGGGTGGGCGCGGTATCCAGAACGCTGATGCTGTCGCCGGACACGAAGCCGGTGTAGGTGGCGGTGAAGGCGGGGTTGGCGTCGCGGTAGGTGCGGGTGGTATCGTCGGGGCGGAGACTGAGCGTCTTTTTGGCGACGGTGAGGTTGCCCGCACCGGCGGTGGAGACGGCGACGCCGTAAACGGTGCCGGTGGTGACGGTCGGTTTGGCGGTGGCGGTGATGCCGCCGGTGTAGGAGCCGGCGTTGGCGAGACCGCCGGTGCCGATGGAGACGGTGCTGGCGAAGCCGAAGTTGACGAGGTTGGCGAGGTCGCCGGAGGTCGAAGGAATGCCGAAAACGGTGCCGGAGATGGCGCTGCCGCCGAGGGTCAGGCTGGTGAGAGAGAGGCTGGCGGAGACGGTCTGGCCGTAGGTGATGGAGGCGTTGCCGAGGGAGACACCGAGGGTGGGCTGGACGGTGTAGATAAACCCGTCGCCGGCGGGGAGGTCGGAGGGGATGGGCGAGGCGGGGTTGAAAGCGCGGTTGTAGTAAACCCAGTCGCGACCGGTGGTGGCGAGGTCGGCCTGAAGGTTGGGCAGGTCGGGCGCGCCGGTCTGGTTGGGGGTGGTGGAGTAAACGAGGTAGCGGCCGGGGTTGACGGTGGCGAAGCGGAACGGGTCAGTCGCGCCGGTGCGGTTTTCGAAGCGGTCGGCGGCGGAGATGACGAGATTGCCGGTGCCGAGGGAGAGGGTGACGGAGGCGTTGAGGGTATCGCGGCCAAGGACGACGACACGCTCGCCGGCGTCGCGGTAGGTGGGGTTGGCCCCGGAGGCGTTGGCGACGAGGGTGAGGTCGCCGTTGTCGGTGGTGATGGAGGCGTTTACGAGGATGCGGCGTCCGGCCTGAAGGGTGAGGTCGCCGCCATCGCCGGTCAGGTTGTTTACGTTGATGGCCGAGGAGACGGTGATGTCGTTGTTGGCCTGGAGGGTGATGTTGGTGCCGAGGGAGAGGGAGTTGGCGAGGGAGGCGGCGGAGATGTTCAGCGTGCCGCCGGGGTTTGAGGTAAAGGAGGCGCGGGAGGAGAAATCAAAGGGGCCGGTGAAGTGATAGACGGGGCGAATGGTCTGATAGCCGCCGCCGTCGTAGGTGGAGTTGGCGATGAGGTTGTTGCCGCCCAGGGCAATAGTTTCGCCAAAGGGACGGTCACTGATGCCGGTGCTGGTGGCGGGGACGAGGGAGGCTAGGTGGTTAACAGATCCGTTTTGCCAGCCGTTTTGTTTTTGAAAGATGAATACGGGGGAGAAGCTGGTAGGGGCGGTATGGCCGCCGTAAACAAAGTTGCCTCCGGAGGAAGGGCTGCTGACGGCGATGGTGTTGCCATCGACATCGACGTCGTAGCCGAAGTTACGAGCGGTGACGGGAGCGGTGAGGCGGGCGACCGGGGTGGTGGCGGCGGCCCAGGTGGTGGTGCGCTCGAAAACGTAAACGCCTCGCGAGGCGGAGTTGGACTGGCCGTCGCGCTGGTAACCGACGGCGAGGGTGTTGTTGTCGAGGCCGAGGGAGAAGCCGAAGCCGACGCTGTCCTGAGCGGAGTTGAGGACGCTGGAGCCGGAGAGGCGGGTGGCGGTGGCGGTGGCCCAGTTGGCGGCGAGATTCTCGAAGAGATAGACGTTGTAGTTGCCGATGGCGTCGGCGGTTTGGTCGTAGTAGCCGACGCTTGATTGGCTGGCGGCGAGGGTGTTGCCGGAGAGGGCGATGGCCGTTCCGAAGTAGTCGGCGGCGCCCGCGACGCCGTTGGGGTTGCGGAGGGTGACGGGGCTGCCCAGGCCCGAGCCGATGTTGGTGAAGACGTTGACCTTGCCCAGGGAGTTGGGGCCGGCCTGGGGGGAGCCGTAGGCGAGGGTGTTGCCGTCGAGGGCGATGGACTGGATGTTGGTGGAGTCGTAGTAGGCGGCGCCCGCATTGGCCTGGCCGTTGCGCCAGCCGGCGCCTTTTTCGAAGAGCTGAACTCCGTAGAGCAAGTTGCCGCTACTGTTATAAAGGCTGGTGGTCGATGCGATGCGGTTGCCGCTGATGGCGACATTGGAGCCGATGCCGTAGCCGACGAGGGCGGCGGCGAGGGCGCCGTTGTCGTAAACGTAGATGCGACCGGACAAGGCGCCCAGGAGGGAGTTGGTGCCCAGGTTTTGGTCCTGGTAGTAGGCGTCGCCGACGATGGCGGTGTTGCCGTCGATGGCGAGGTCCACGCCGTTGGAGGAAGCGATGAACTTATCGGTGGCAGTGAGGGGGCCGAGGTAGTTGGGGTTATCAAAGCCGTGACCGCCGCTGTTGTTGGCATACGTGTTCCAAGCGCCATTAATGCGGCGGAATTGTTGGACGATGCCGGTTTGGTTAATGCCGTAGCGCGTGAGAAGCGGGGAGGCGTAGGCCATGCCTAGCAGGGCGTAATCACCGGAAATGGCGAAGGAGGGGGAGTAGCCTGAATCTTTGTTGGGGTCGGTGTAGGTGAAGTTGGGGGTGGTGTCCCTGTCGGGATAGCTCATGGAGGAGCTGAAGATCGAATCGGGGTTCTGGTAGGACTTAAGGGTGGCCTGGTTGAGAGAGCCGCCGGTGGATCCGGTAATGTAGAGGGTGTTGCCAGAATAGGTCATGCCGCCGCCGCCATAGATGTTAAGCGGGTTGGACGGGGAGGAGGCGAAAAGCTGGCCGTTGCCGCCTCGGTAGAAGGCGAGTTTGTGAATGTTGTTAGCTCTAAAATAGGTGTCGAAACCTTCGCCAGCCCAACTGCCGGGGCCGTTGTAGATGCTGGGGGCTTGGGTGTTGGTGAATACGTTCTGTATCAGCGAGGCGGAGGGGGAAGGGCCCTTGGGGTCGTAGAGGAGAAGGTCATCATAGAAGATGGTGCCGGTATTGGGGGTGAAGCTGGCGGCGGTGAGCTCGCTGGTGGCTACGAGAACGCTACCGAGCCTGGCACCGGCGGCAGAGGTGAATCGGCCACTGCTGATGTTTTGGAGGTAGTTGATACCGCCGTCGTGGATCTGGGCGGCGTAAACGGCACCGACGTTGGTTTTGACAGTGCGATCTTCATCAAAACCGGGGTCGGTCACATAAACCATGACGCGGCCATCCTGCTTCGCCATATCGAAGGCGTAGCCGAACTCGGTGCCTTGGGTGTCGCGAGAAAACGGCTGTTCCGGGTTGATGACCTTGCCTTTGTAATTGGGGGTGAGGCCGGTGATACGGCCGTCGCCGCCGGCGACGTTGGGGGCGGTGGTGTTGACCGCGCCGCTGCGCCAGCCGGTGCCTTTGGCGAAGGCGTAGACGGCTCCGTAAACAGAGTCGAAGCTGCCCTGGTAAGTGGGGTTGTTGGCGTTGCGATCGAGGACGGCGACATAGTCGTCAACGATACGGGCGAGTATGCCGCCGGAGTAATTGGGATAAGAGGCACCGGCGAAGCCGGAGATGCGGGCGGCGATGTTGCCGGATTCGAAGATATAAACCACGCCTTCAAGATACGCGGTGGACTCACGGCGACCCACGATCACGGCGGTCTCGCCGCTGAGCGAAACGCTGCTGCCGAACTGGGTGCCGGCCGAGGATGCTTCGGTGGTGGGCCTTGCGCCGAAACCTTCGATGGTGCTGCGGAACTCGTTCAGCGAATCGGTGACGGTGCCGATGGTGATATTTTTGGGGTCGAGCAACCATTGGCCGTTCGCACCGGAGGCGGAGCGGGCGGAGGCGTCCACGGTGCCGGAGACGCCGAGGCCGGCGAGGCCGGAGGTCTCGACCGTGCCGCCGTCGCCCGAGGCTAAGCCGCCGCGGGCGGTGATGGTGCCGGCAAACTCGGTGGTGCCGTCGGCCCAGGCGACCACGGTGCCGCCCTGGCCGGACTCGCCGGTCGCATCGGCGCGCAGGGTGGTCTTCTCGCCGATGTAGTTGCGGGAGGCGTTGGTCTGATCTTGGACGAGTGCGCCTTGATAACCGCCGCCGACCAACACGGTGCCGCCACCGGTCGCGCCGGAGGCATCCACGGACGCACCGAGCAGGGAAACGCGGTCGCCAAGCAGGGACACGGTGCCGCCCTGGCCGGAGGACGCGGTGGCGTCGAGGGTGGCGGAGACAAGGTTCACGCCAGGGCCGGAGCGCACGGAAATGTTGCCACCGGCGGACGTGCCGGAGGCGTCGAGCAGGCCCGCCGAGGTGAGCAGCACCTCGCGCTTGGCGTCGATGGTGATGGTGCCGCCGGGGCCGGACGTGCCCCGGGCCAGCATCTCGGTGTCGCTGGTGATGGCGTCGGTCTTGATGGTGATCGTGCCGCCGCTTTGGCCGGAGACGTCCTGGGTGCCGCCGTAGTTTTCCACGTTGGCGGCTTCGATGCGGATGTCGCCGCCGTCGGTTCCACGGGTGGCGCTTACGGTGCCGGTGCTCTGCACGGTGCCGTTGGCGGCGGTGAGGTAAACGCGTCCGTCTTTTTCGGTTACTCCGGTGGCCTGGATGAGCCCGGTGTTGTTGCCGGCGAGGGCGTAGATGTTGCCGTTAAACGTGCGCAGTTCGGCGGCGAGGGCCTGGATGCGGCCCTCGTTGGTCACGTTCTGGTCGCGTTCGCCAAGGCTGACCGCGTAAGCGCCATTGAGCCAGCCGGCGTCGGTGACGACATCGATCCGGGTGCCGGCGGCGAGGCCGACGCGGCCGGCGGGGGCGTTGATGGTGCCCAGGTTGGAAACGGTGTAACCGGCGAGGAGCACGTCGCCGGTGGTCGAGGAGATTTTGCCGAGGTTGGTAACGCCCTTGGGGCTGTTACCGAAGAGGCTGAAGCCGCCGCCGCGCAGGAAGTCGGCGTTGCTGATGTCGAGGGTGGAGGCGACGAAGGCTCCGCCGGTCAGCACCTGGCCGTCGGCCCCGATGATGATGCCGTTGCGGTTGATGAGGAAGAGGCTGCCGGTGGCGGTGAGGCGGCCATTGATGGAGGAGGCGTCGAGGCCGGTGACGCGGTTGAGGGTGGCCCCCGAGCCGTTGTTGAAGTTGACCGCGTGCCCGGCCCCGACGTTGAAGGAATCCCAGTTAACGATGCCGAATTTGCTGCCCTGGTTGATGTCCATCCGCGTGCCCGCCGTCTGGATGCGCAGCTCGCCGTTGACCACCGTGGCGCCGCTGGGCAGGGGACCGGCGGTGAGCTGCTGGGAGGCGAGCGCGACGCAGAGACAAAAACGGAAACCCTGGCCAACGGTGAGTTCTTGCGCGGACTTGGGACGGGAGCGGCGGGACTTGGGCTTCATTTGGGCTACTCGGTTAAATAACACTCGATAATAGACAAAGGCTTTTGCGTCTGGAGTGTGAGCGCTATTAGAGTTTCTTTTACAACGTAGCCGGAAAAGCTCCGGATCCTCTTTTTACACGGCTTCACTTATTAAGTTTTTTTAAATGTCACGGCTCCGAATCTTAACATTTAACATAGCGCATGGTCGTGGTTTACGTCCGATCCAGGGCTTGCAAACAAAGCGCTCGATGCAGGCGCATCTGCGGCGGATCGCGGCGTTGTTGATTAAATTAGATACTGACGTGGTGGCCTTGCAGGAAATCGACCGGGATTCGAGCTGGGCGGGGAATTTCGATCATCTGGAATACCTGCGCGAACATGCCGGTTATCCGTTTTCGCTGCACGGCATCACCACGCGGCGAAAGGGTCTGTTCAAACTGAGCTACGGAAACGCATTTCTATCGCGTTATGCCCTGGAGGAGGGCGAAGCGGTGGCTTTCGGGCAACGCACGGTGGGGGAAAAGGGATTTCTGTTCGCCGAGGTCACGGTGGGCGGGTGCCGGGTGCCGCTGATCAACCTGCATCTGCACTACCGCTCGCGGAAGGCGCGGCTGGAACAGGTCGGCCAGGTGTTTCGTTATCTGGCCCAGCGCCACAACGCGCGTTCCCCCTACTGGAATGTTCCGCCGGTGGTTTGCGGGGACTTTAACACCTCGGGCAAGGCCAGCGATGCCACCGCCGGTCTGCTGGGGGAGTTGGGTTATTTCGGTGACTACTCGGCCCACCCGGTAAGCGGGCGCACGTTTCCCTCGCCCTTGCCGACGAGGTTGCTCGATTACGTGCTGGTGCCGACGGAGCTCCGGGTGACGCGTTGCGAGGTGGTGCGCTCGTGGCTCTCCGATCACCGCCCGGTGCTGGCCGAAATCGCGCTGGGGTGAACGCGAGCGACGGGCGTCGCAACCGGCGTCACAACAAGCTGCCTTGGGCGTCGCCGGCGAGGGGCTTGAGTCCGATGGCGGCGTAGCCCTTGGGCGTGAGCACCCGCCCCTGCGGGGTGCGTTGCAAGTAGCCTTCCTGAATGAGGAAAGGTTCGTGCACTTCTTCCAGGGTGTCCGCCTCCTCGCTCACCGCCATGGCCACGGTGCCGAGGCCGACGGGGCCACCCCGATAGTTTTCCGCCATGACGCGCAGCATGCGTTTATCCATTTCGTCGAGGCCGCGGGCGTCGATTTCGAGCAGTTCCAGGGCGGCGGCGGCGGCGGTCTGGGTGATACGTCCGTCGCCGCGCTGCTGGGCGTAGTCGCGGGCGAAGTTGATCAAGTTATTCGCGATGCGGGGGGTGCCGCGCGAACGGGTGGCGATCTCCCTGGCCCCGCCGTCGTCGAGCGCAACCTGAAGCAGGCCGCAGGAGCGTTTGACGATGCCGGTGAGGGTGGCGGCGTCGTAGTAATCGAGCCGGGTTTGCAGGGTGAAACGGGAGCGCAGCGGGGCGGTGAGCATGCCGGCGCGGGTGGTCGCACCGATGAGCGTAAAGCGTGGGAGCGAGAGCCGCACCGAGCGGGCGTTGGGCCCCTGGTCGATCATGATGTCTAAGCGGAAGTCCTCCATCGCGCTGTAGAGGTATTCCTCGACCGTTTTCGGGATGCGGTGGATCTCGTCGATGAAGAGCAAATCGCCCTCTTCCAGACTGGTGAGCAAGCCGGCGAGATCGGAGGCTTTTTCCACCACCGGGCCGGAGGTGATGCGCACGTTTCGGCCCATCTCCGCGCCGAGGATCAAGGACAGCGTGGTCTTGCCCAGTCCGGGCGGGCCGCTGAGCAGGATGTGGTTGAGCGCTTCGCCGCGCGCGCGGGCGGCGCCGACCATGATGCGCAGGCGTTCGACGGATTTGGTCTGACCGGCAAAGTCGGCAAACGAGAGCGGGCGCAGCGCCGCCTCGGCGGTGGTGGCGGGCGCGGCCAGCTGGGAAGCGAGGTAATTCAACCCCTTCGCGTCGGCGGGCGGCGTGGCGGCGAAGGCGGATGCGTTGGGCGCGGAGGCGGCGGAGGTTTTGGCGGGTTTGGCCATGGCGTTACTTGGTCCACTCCATTTCAGCCCCGAGGCTGCGCAGGTTTTCCACGAAGCGCGGATGGGCGCGCTGGATGATCTCGGCGTGGCGCACCACCGAGCGGCCGGGAATGGCGGCGGCGACCATGGCCAGCGCCACGGCGGCGCGGATGATATACGGCGAATCCACCGTCGCCGGACGCAGCGGGCGGTTGCCAAACACGATCAGGCGATGCGGGTCGCTCACCACCGCGTGCGCGCCGAACTTGGCCAGCTCGGGAATCCAGGCGAAGCCGTTTTCGTAAACCTTGTTCCAGAAGTGGATGGTGCCGTCGCAACGCACGCTCAGGGCGATCATGAGCGGGAGCAGATCGACCGAGAAATACGGCCAGGGCGCGGCCTCGATTTTGGGCAGGAGATTGCTGGTGTAGGGCTCGACGATTTTGAGCTTTTGGCCGCGACGCACGATGGCGACATCGCCCTCGTGTTCGACCACGACGCCGAGTTTGGCGAAGGCGCGCACGATCAAATCGAAATGATGGGGCAAGGCCTTGGTTACCCGCACCTCGCCGCCGGTGATGGCGCCGAGCGCGAGGAAGGTCACGATCTCGTGGTAATCGCTGCCGATGGTGATGTCGGCCCCATGGAGCTTGGCCACGCCGGTGATGCGGATCATCGACGTGCCGATGCCCTCGATTTGCGCGCCCATCGCGACCAACGCGGCCAGCAACTCCTGCACATGCGGTTCGCTGGCGGCGTTGATGAGGGTGGACTCGCCCCGGCCCAGCGCGGCCGCCATGGCGAAGTTTTCCGTCACCGTGACCGACATGTAGTCGCACCAATGACGCGCGCCGATGAAGCCGGAGGGCAACGCGATGACGAGCGGATCGCCCGAGCCGACCGTGGCTCCGAGCGCGCCGAGGATTTCCAGATGCGGGTCGATCTCGCGCACGCCCAGCGAGCAACCCTTGGCGTTGGCCAGAATCGTGATGCGGTGCAGACGATGCAACAGGGCGGGAAACAACAGCACCGTGGAGCGCATGTCGGAAGGCAGCTCGTCATTGGCCAGGGTGCTGCGAAAGCCGGAATGATCCAGCCGCATCACGCCGGCGGCGCGATCCCACTCGATGCGCGAGCCCTGCGAGGTGAGGAAGGCGACCAGTTTGTTGAGGTCCGTGATGTCCGGGACATTGCGCAGCGTGACCGGTTCATCGGTCAGCAAGGAGGCGCAGAAAATCGGCAGCACCGAGTTTTTATTACCGGATGGGACGACGGTGCCCGAGAGGGGTTTACCGCCTTGCACAATGAGATCGGCCATGGAGGGAGAAGATCGGGAAGAGGGGAACGGAGAGCGAGAAAACCGGGCAAAAAAGAAGCGCCCGCCGGCAAGGGCGGACGCTTCGGAAATGCGCGGAGGCGCAGCAGGCTTGGCAAGGCTTATTAAACCGGAGGACGCGGTGCGCCGCCCTCAGGTCGAGGACCGCCACCTTCGGGGCGGGGTCCGCGACCGCGACCACCGCGATGGCGGCGACGATTACCACCCTCGCCCGGCGGGCGGGGCTGGCCTTGACCCTGCCCCTGACCTTCGGGGCGGGGACCCCGATTTTCGCCTACGGGCTGACCCTGGCCCTGGCCTTGGAAGCCGCCGCCGCCGGAGCGACCGCGACCACCACGCCGACCCCGGCCATCGCCGCGACTCTGACCCTCGGGACGAGGACCCCGATCACCGCGCGGGGCTTGGCCGGCGGCAGGAGCGCCAGCCTCCGGGCCTCCGCCGAAAATACCCTTTAACCAGCCCATGAAGCCGGGCCCCTTGTCGTTTTTCGCCACCGCCGGAACGGCGGGCGAAGTGCCGGAGGGAGCGGCACTCGGGGTCTGCATGGCGGGACGCGCCTCGGGACGGCGTGAATCGCCACCCTCGCGACGACGATCATCCCCGCGACGGCCACCCTCGCGGTTGTCACGATAATCGCGGCGAGAAGGCTCGCCAGCGGGACGACGCTCGACCGGGCGCAACGGCTCGATCTCGCGGGCCACGACGGGCTTGCGCTCAATGCGGAACACCGGGCGCTCGCCCGTCGGGGTGGCGGGCGCGGCAGGCTTGGCGGGCGCAGGCACCGGAGTGGAAGCCGCCCCGGCGGATTCCCAACTCGTAACCGGACGAGGCGCGGCGGGAGGCAGGATGTTGAGTTCGGCCTTGGCTGCGGGGACGACGGGCACCGCCGCCACCACGACCGGCACGGGGGCCGGGGCGGGAGCGACGGGTTCGGACACTGGCGCAACCGCCACCGGGACCACCGGCGCACGAGCGACGGCAGCTTGGACGGGAGCGGGCACGAACACCGCCGGAGCGGGTTCGGGAACGGCCACGGGTTCGGGGGCGAACGGGTTTACGTATTCGGTCTTGGCGACGATCACCTGGACGGCGGTCGGTTGGTAGCCGGCGACGGGCGCGGAGCCGGTCGGGGCTGGGGTGGCGGGGCGGGCGGGGCGTTTGCCCCGGGCCAGGCCGGTGCCGCGGCTGGCACCGAAGCCGTCGATAGCGACGGGGGCGGTGGGCGCGGCAGGAGTCGCGACGTTCGCCTCGAAGGGCGTGGCGTCGGACGGGTTATGGGCGGACGTGCTCCCCCGCCTCCGGCGCAATCTTTTGTTTGTAAGGCAAAAATCGGACGAGGTCCCGGGCTTGCCAAGCCGCGTGAGGCTTCGCACCGTGCGCTTTTCACCCATGGACAAGCTCGAAGAAATCTTTCGCATGCAGGAAGCCCTCAACGCGCGCATCGGCGTCACCCTGCCGCCGCCCACCGACGAGGAAAAGGCCAGGTGGATCCTCAACTACACCCGCGCCATGCAGCAGGAAACCGCCGAGCTGATCGACAGCGTACCCTGGAAATGGTGGGCGAAATACCAGAAATTCGACGAGCAAAACGCCAAGGTCGAGGTCGTGGACCTCTTCCACTTCCTCGTCTCGCTCGCCCAAACCCTGGGCATGAGTGCGGAGGACGTTTACCAGGCCTACCTCAAAAAGAACCAGGTCAACCACCAGCGCCAGGAGACCGGCTACGTCAAAAAAGACGCCGAGGACTCCCGCCACATTTAGGCACAGTGGCTTCGCAGCCACGGGCACCAGGCCAAAACCGGTGCCTCTATTGACGGATTAACGGGCCCGGACTTCTTGCGCATCGTCATGCTCCAACCCGGTCAAAAACTCAAAACCCAGTTCAAACTCAAAGTCGTTCGCGCCGGCCAGGAGGCCGAGGTCGCGTTCAAAGACCTGCTCACCCGGCCGACCATCGTTTCGGTGTACATGAAGAACAACACCGGCTCGTGCGACAAACAGAACGACTCCCTCGCCGCCCACGCCGCCGAATTCGACCAACGCGGCTACAACTTGATCGCCGTCTCCCGCGACACCTGCGGCTCGCACCTGAAATACGCGGTTAAAAAGGGCGTCGCCTACACCCTCGCCAGCGACCCCGACGACCTCTTTGCCAAGGCCGCCGACGCCATCGTGAAAAAATCCATGTACGGCAAAACCTACGAGGGTCCCGCCCGCGCCGCGTTTGTCATCGGCAAGGACGGCACCGTGCTGGCCGTCGCCGAAAAGGTGGATACCAAAGACCACGCCGCCCAGCTCCACGCGCTGCTCGATGGTTTGAATTAGGCGGAAAGCGAAAATTCGCCGCTCCGAAAACGCCTCTCGCCCAGCCCCGCCGAAGCGCGGCTTGCGGGGCGAAGCGTGATGCGCTTGGGTCGCCCGCTCCATGAGCCAAAACCGCCGCTCCGCCTCCGCGCCCTCCCTGCAAGAACTTCGCGCCGCGCGTGGCGTCCGGCCCTCGTTTTTCCGCCGCTTCCGGCGCTCCCTCATCGCCGTTGGTGCCTTGGTTTTACTGATCCTCTTCGGCTTTTTCGGACTGCCGCCCATCGCCAAGGCCCAGGCGATCAAACAACTTTCCGCCCGGCTCGGACGCACGGTCACCATAGACCGGATCGAGTTAAATCCCCTCGCCCTCTCCGCCACCATCGAGGGTTTTGCCATCGCCGACGCCGCGCCGGGCACAGGCGTCTTCACCGGTTGGCGGCGCCTGCACGTGAACCTCAGCGCCAGTTCCCTCTACGCCGGCGAACTGCGGCTGGAGGAAGTTTCCTTGGACGGCTTCAAGGCCCACATCGACCGCACCAAAACCGGCGGCTTCAACTTCGACGACATCCTCGCCCAGCTGGCGGTCTCATCCGGGCCCGCGCCCGCCGCTTCATCCAATCTTAAAACCACACCCAAAAAAACCTTTCCGGTTTTCGTGGGCAAACTCGCCGTCTCCGACGCCAGCATCCAGTTCAACGATGCCGCCGCCAACCGGCCTTACGCCCTCGGTATCGGCCCTATCACCTTCGCGCTTAAGGACTTTCACACCGTGGGCGAACCCAACGCGCCCTATCAGTTCGAAGCCGTCACTTCGGCCGGAGCCCACTTTGTCTGGAAGGGAAAGCTCTCGGCCGATCCGGTGAAATCCAGCGGCGACCTGCTCCTGCAAAACATCGATATCGCCCACTTGACGCCCTACTTCGACGACCAGCTGGTGGGTGATCTTCACTCGGCGTTTGTCGATTTCTCCGGCCGCTACGCCTTCGAGCTAAAACCGGACGGCCCCGCGCTCACCCTGGCCGACGGCAGCGTGATCCTGCGCGAGGTGCGCATCGGCGCGCCCGGCGCCACGACCGACGCCTTCGTGCTCAAGCGCCTGGCCGTCACCGGCATCCATGCCGACGCCATCGCCCGCCGCGCCGCCATCGCCAAAATCGCCATCGAGGGCGTGGACCTAAAAGCTGCGCGCGACGCGAACGGCATCGACCTGCTGCGTTTGTTTGAACCCAAACCCGGCTCCGCTCGCGCCCTGGCCGCCAAAGCCCCCCACCCCGCCGCCGCCCCAGGCCTGGTCTCCTCGCCGCTCCAACCCGCAGTCACAATCGGCGAAATCAGCGTATCCGGAGTCCGGATCGACGCCGCCGACCTCACGACTGCGCGCCACGTCGAACAACGCATCGACGACCTCACCCTCACTGTGCGCGACCTCGACTCGACCAAGCTCGACCGCGCCCTGCCGCTCGAACTGGGGATCAAGCTCCCGCGCGATGGCCGCATCGCCCTGACCGGCACCGTGATCCCGCAACCCCTGGCGGCGGATCTGGCCATCACGCTCGAACACCTCGCCCTCGCCAACTCCAGCCCCTACCTCGAACCGCTGGTCAACGTGCGCCTTGCCGACGGCTTTCTGCGCACCCGGGGCCGCGCCACCCTGCGCGACGGCGTCGCCAGCTTCACCGGCGACTTCGGCCTCGGCGATGTCTCCGTGGTCGATGGCAAGTTATCCGAGGATTTCCTCAAATGGACCGATCTGGCCGTCACCGGAATCAAGCTCACCAGCGCCCCGTTCTCCTTCCACGCCGATGAGATTCGCTTCGTCGAGCCCACCGCCTCGGTGCGCATCGAGCCCGACGGCACCTTGAGCATCGCCTCCGTGGCCCAGACCTCCACCGCACCCGCATCCGCGAGCGAAGCCACGGTGACCGTCCCGGGCAGTCCCGTCGCCGAGCCACTGGGCATCACCATCGACCGCTTCTCGTTCGAGCAGGCCGCTTTTCGCTTTGAAGACCGGTCCATCCGCCCGGCCGCGCGTGCCGCGATCACGGAGTTTTCCGGCGCCATCACCGGCCTCTCCGCCGCCGCCCTCGGCCGGGCCGAGGTCAGTCTGAAGGGTAAAGTCGATGGCGTCGCCCCCGTCACCATCACCGGCAAACTCAACCCGCTCGGCCGCCCCGCCTTCGTGGACGTGAACGTGGACTTCAAGGGCATCGACCTGCAGCCCGGCGCCGGACCCTACATCGGCAAATACGCCGGCCGCACCCTGGCGCGCGGCAATCTCAACGTCGCGGTCAAAGCCCGGCTCCAAGACCGGAAAATCGACGCCAGCAACGTGGTGACGCTCGACCAGTTTTTCCTCGGCGAAAAAACCAACAGCCCAGACGCCACCAAACTGCCGGTCGGTTTAGCCCTGGCGTTGTTACGCGATACCCAAGGAAAAATCGTAATCGACGTTCCGGTGAAGGGCAGCCTCGACGACCCCGAATTCAAGATCGGCCGCGTCGTCGGCCGCGTACTTGTTAACATCCTCAGCAAAGCGGCCACCTCGCCGTTTTCCCTGCTCGGCGCGGCCTTTGGCGGCGGCGGGGAAGAACTGGGCTGGCAAGAGTTCGCCCCGGGGTCCACCGAACTGGATGAGGCGGCGGAGAAAAAACTCCAGACCGTGGCCAAGGCACTCAACTCCCGCCCCGCACTCTCCTTGGATATTGTTGGAGGTTTCAGCCCAGTGCCCGACTTGGTTGCGCTGCGTCGAAGCCGTCTGGAACGCTCGATCCGCACGGCCCTCAACGCGGAAAGCCCTGTGACCGCCACCACCACCCCGGCGGCTGATTCGCTCGAAATCACCCCGGAGCAACGCGCGGCCATACTGACCAAACTGTACGCCGCCGCCTTCCCTGCCCTGAACCGGGATTCGACGCCGCCAACCAGCGCAAACGGCGACGCCATGAAGGTTTCCGTGCCTCTGATTACCGCGCCCAAAGTCGCCGATGCTTCGCTTCGCCCCCGCACCATCGGCCGAATCACGCGCTTTCGCCCGGACTTCAATCGCGGAGCCGCCAAGCCGCCCGACGCAGCCCCGGCCCCTGGCGCGCAAGCCCTGCCCGATCCGGCCGCTTCGCCCCAACCCGCGCCTTCCGCCATTTCGGTGGCCGAAATGGAAACGCAATTACTCGGCCAGATCCGCATCACCGACGCCGAGGTGCAACAACTTGGCGACGCCCGGGCGCAGGCGATCCGGAGTTGGTTCTTGGAAAAAGGCGGCATCGCCAGCGAGCGCGTCTTCCTCGCCCCCAGCAGTGATGGCGGCCTGAAGACCCGCTTAAATCTGAAGTAAAACCCGCCCATGAAGCACACTCCGCTGGCCTGTCGGGCTGAGTGCGCCGCCTGCTGCATCGCGCCCTCGATCTCGTCCCCCATCCCCGGCATGCCGCTGGGCAAGCCGGCAGGCGTGCCGTGCGTGCAACTCCTGCCCGATCTGCGCTGCGCGCTCTTCGGCCGCCCCGAACGACCGGCGGTATGTCTCAGCCTGCGCCCCACCGAAGAAATGTGCGGCACAAGCCGCGCCCACGCCCTCGCCTTTCTGACCGATTTGGAGCTCCAGACCGGACCCCGGCTTTCGGCAAGTTGAAACCCAGAAGCGCCCTGATCCAGTGAGTCGAATGACCACCTTCGGATCGGGCTCGCATTGCCGGTCGTGCTACTTGGTGTCTGGTTTTGGTGCTCCGAATTTGCTCCGAATTAAGCTTTCCCTGATTACTCCACTCAGTTCCCCCCCCGGGTTCACATGCATCATCCTTCCCGCCCCACTTTGAAAAGCGTCGCCGCCCGCGCCGGCGTCAGTGTCACCACCGCCGCCGACATCCTGCGTGCTACGCCGGAGCAGCTGGCGCGTTATCATGCCGACACGGTGACTAAGGTGCGCGCCGCATCCGCATACTTGTGCTACCCGAACCGGTCGCCGACCGGTTCGGTTTAGACGTCGGAACCGGTCGCCGACCGGTGCCCTCCGAAAGCCCCGCCCATCACGCCAACGCCCGCGCCACGTCTTTGGCGAAGTAGGTCAAAATCAGATCCGCGCCCGCCCGCTTGATCGCCAGCAGCGACTCGTCCCGCGTGCGCTCCAGGTTCAACCATCCCAGCCGCGCCGCCGCATGGATCTGCGCGTATTCGCCCGACACCTGGTAGGCCGCCAGGAGCTTGTCGCTCCGCTCCCGCACATCGCGGATAATGTCCAGATACGCACCCGCCGGCTTCACCATAAGGATGTCCGCGCCCTCGGCGGCATCCAGCACCGCCTCGGCCAGCGCCGCGCGCCGATTCGCCGGATCGAGCTGATAAGTCGCCTTGCTCAGCAACTTGGTGCCCGCCGCCTGCGAACTGCCCACCGCATCGCGGAACGGCCCGTAGTAGGCCGAGTTGAATTTCACCGAATACGCCAGAATCGCCGTCTCGGTAAATCCCGCCGCATCCAGCGCCGCGCGAATCGCCCCCACCCGGCCGTCCATCATGTCGCTCGGGGCCACGAAATCCACCCCCGCCCGCGCCTGCCGCACCGCCATCGCCGCCAAACGCGCGACCGTGCGGTCGTTGTCCACGTCGTCACCCGCCGTATTCAAAACCCCGTCGTGTCCGTGGCTGGTATAGGGGTCGAGCGCCACGTCGGTGATCACCACCAGTTCAGGCACGGCTTTTTTCACCGCCCGCACCGCCCGCAAAATCAATCCTTCTTCGTTCAACTCCTCCGTGCCTTCGGCGTCCTTCAAAGCGGGGTCCAGCCTGGGGAAAAGCGCCACCGCCTTGACCCCGAGTTTCCAGAGCGTGCGACACTCCTTTACGAGGTCCGCGACGTTAAGCCGAAACTGCCCCGGCATCGACGCGATTTCCTCGGGCGCGGCCCGCCCCTCGACCACAAAAAGCGGCGCGATCAAATCCGACGCGCGCACCGCACACTCACGGACCAATTCACGCCGCGCAGCAGTGCGACGCAGACGACGTGGACGAACCGGCAAATCGAGCTTGAAGGAGGCGGGTGTAGGCATGTTTATCGCTTACCTAAAGCACGCCATGCGTCCACTCGCTACACGATTTTACACTGCTTGCGTCCGGGAGGTCGCCACCTGGCGAACTACGCGGCCTGCGGTTGCCGTGTAAGCCCGATCTTTCGGCGACCCAGTTTTCGCGACCGCGCCCTCCTTCGCGCGCCTTCGCCGGAGCTTTTCCTTGCTCCCTCCTCCGTGCTCCCAGCTCCCCGCTCCACGCTCCACGCTCCACGCTCCCAGCTCCAGACCCATGCCCATTACGCTCCACGACTCTCTCTCCCGCAGCCCGCGCCCCCTCGCCCCTGCCCACCCCGACGGCGTTTACCGTTTCTACAACTGCGGCCCGACCGTTTACGCCCCGGCCCACATCGGCAACTTCCGCACCTTCGTGGTCAACGACCTCCTCCGCCGCCTGCTCGAACTCGATTTCGGCCCGGCCAAGGTGAAACACGTGCGCAACCTCACCGACGTGGACGACAAAACGATCCGCCGCGCCCGCGAGGAGGGCCGCCCGCTGGCCGAGGTCACCAAGCAATGGACCGATAAATTCCACGCCGACTGCGCCGCGCTCAACTGCCTGCCGCCCCACGTCGAGCCCACCGCCACCGGCCACATTCCCGAGCAGATCGACATGATCGCCGCCCTCGAAAAACGCGGCCACGCCTACCGCACCGACGACGGCTCGGTTTACTTCAAAGTCACCTCCTTCGACGGCTACGGCGCGCTTTCCCGCGTCAAGGAACGCGAACTCCGCCTCGGCTCCGCCCTCTCCGGCAAACCCCAGGGCCAGGCCGACGACGAAAAGGAGGACGGCTCCGACTTCGCCCTCTGGAAGGGCCACAAACCCGAGGACGGCGACAACTTCTGGCCCTCCCCGTGGGGCCAGGGCCGCCCCGGCTGGCACATCGAGTGCAGCGCCATGAGCAAGAAACACCTCGGCGACACCATCGATCTCCACACCGGCGGCGTGGACCTGCTCTTCCCCCACCACGAAAACGAGATCGCCCAGAGCCAGTGCTGCAACGGCACCACCTTCGCCCACCATTGGTATCACAGCGAACACCTGCTGGTGGACGGCAAAAAGATGAGCAAGTCGCTCGGCAATCTCTACACCCTCGACCAGCTCCGCGAAATGGGCCACACACCCGCCGCCCTCCGCTACGCCCTGCTCTCCGGCCACCCGCGCAAACAACTCAACTTCACCCTCGATTCCCTCCACGCCGCCGAAAAAGCCCTCGCCCAACTCCGGCAATTCCGAACCGCGCTCCAGCCCGGCGGCACCGCCGATCCTTTCGCCCCCGCCCTCGCCGCGCTCCAGGACGACCTCAACACGCCCCAAGCCCTCGGCATCGTCTTCACCGCCCTCCACGCCGGTCCGGCCGGAGTCAATCCCGCCGCCTTCGACCGCCTGCTCTTCGCCCTCGGTCTCGATCTCACCGAGCCCGCCGCGCCCAAGGTGGAAACTCCCGCCGAAGTCACCGCGTTGGCCGAACAACGCTGGGCCGCCAAAGCCGCCAAAAACTGGGCCGAAGCCGACCGCCTGCGCGGCGCCATCGCCGCCCTCGGCTGGACCATGCTCGACCGCAAAGACGGATACGAACTGCGTGAAGAGTAGCGAGGAGTGAGGAGCGAGCATCCCAAACTTCCGACCTACTCGCTACTCACTACTCGCTACTCACTACTTTCCACCACTCCTCACTACTCACTACTCGCTACTCGCTACTTTCCACCACTCCTCGCTACTCGCTACTCACTACTTTTCCAAACCCATGTCCCCCCTCCAAGAGATCCGCCACAGCGCCTCCCACATCCTGGCCACCGCCATTCTGCGCGTTTACCCCGACGCCAAACTCGACATCGGCCCGCCGACCGACACCGGCTTTTACTACGACATCGATCTCGACCACAAACTCACCCTCGACGACCTCGCCAAACTCGAAGTCGAAATGAAAAAAGTCATCGAGGAAAACCAGCCCTTCCGCCGCAAGGAAGTCTCCCGCGAGGAAGCCGCTGCCATCATCACCGCCCGCGGCCAGGAGCGCTACAAACTCGGCCGCCTCGCCGACATCCCCGAGGGCGAGGCCATTTCCTTTTACGAAAACGGCGAATTCATGGACCTCTGTGCCGGCACCCACGTCCGCTACACCAAGGGCGTCAAAGCCTTCAAACTGCTCTCCATCGCCGGCGCCTACCATCGCGGCGACGAGAAAAACAAACAGCTCCAACGCATCTACGGCACCGCCTTCGCCACCAAGGACGAACTCGCCCAATACCTCGAACGCCAGGAGCAGGCCAAGCTGCGCGACCACCGCAAACTCGGCAAAGACCTCCAGCTCTTCCACATCGACGAAGACGTTGGCCAGGGCCTCATCCTCTGGACCCCGAAGGGCGCGACCGTGCGCCAGGAACTGCAAACTTTCATCTCCGAAGAGCTCCGCAAGCAGGGCTACTCCCAGGTATTCACCCCCCACATCGGCAAACTCGCCCTCTACAAGACCTCGGGCCACTTCCCCTACTACAAGGAGTCGCAGTTCCCCGCCATCATCGAGCCCGACCAGCTCGCCTCCATCGCCGCCGCCGGGTGCGGTTGCGCCGAGATGACCGCCCGCCTCGAAGCCGTCTCCGCCTCCTTCGCCGCCGGCATCAACGAGCGCGCCGGCAAAACCGTGATCGGCGAAGACCGCATCAAGGACCCCACCCAGCTCCTCGACGGCTTCCTCCTGAAGCCGATGAACTGCCCGCACCACATCAAGATCTTCGCCTCCCAGCCCCACTCCTACCGCGACCTGCCCGTGCGCCTCGCCGAGTTCGGCACCGTTTACCGCTGGGAACAATCCGGCGAACTCAACGGCATGACCCGCGTGCGCGGCTTCACCCAGGACGACGCCCACCTCTTCTGCACCGAGGACCAAGTCGCCGCCGAAGTCCTCGGCTGCCTGAGCCTGGTGAAAACCGTGCTCACCACCCTCGGCATGGCCGACTACCGCGTGCGCGTCGGCCTGCGCGACCCCGATGGCAACAAGTTCACCGGCGACCCCGCCAAGTGGGACATCGCCGAGGCCGCCTGCCGCACCGCCGCCGCCACCCTCGGGGTCCCCTTCACCGAGGAGCCCGGCGAGGCCGCCTTCTACGGCCCCAAGATCGACTTCGTCATCAAAGACGTGATCGGCCGCGAATGGCAGCTCGGCACCGTGCAGGTGGACTACGTGCTCCCCGTGCGATTCGACCTCCACTACATCGGCGCCGACGGCAACAAACACCGCCCCGTCATGGTGCACCGCGCGCCCTTCGGCTCCATGGAGCGCTTCTGCGGCGTGCTCATCGAACACTTCGCCGGCGACTTCCCCGTCTGGCTCGCCCCCGAGCAAGTGCGCATCGCCCCCATCTCGGAAAAGGTAAACGACTACGCCCGCGAAGTGTTTAACCAACTACGCGAGGCCGGCCTGCGCGTCACCCTCGACGACGATGCCGACAAGGTCGGGGCCAAGCTCCGCCGCGCCGAACTGGCCAAGGTGCCCTACATGCTCGTGGTCGGCCAAAAAGAGGCCGAGGCGCAATCCGTCTCCGTGCGCAGCCGCGCCAAGGGCGACGAAGGCGTGCTGCCCTTCGGCGCCTTCCTGGAGCGCGTGAAACACGAAGTCGCCACCCGCGCCCTCCCGGTGAAAATCGAAAAACCCGCCGCCCCCGCCGCCCCGGCCAAACCCGTCTAATTCCACTGTGCTTTCAGGTTGAGCTGAATTGGCCGGGGACGGCCAACCCTACATCAGATGATTTGTGTAGCGTTGGCCGTCCCAGGCCAATTCCGACATTCTGCTCATCTTGATTACGAACTGGAATAAGCCATCTCCCTCCTCCCCCATGTCCGATTGGAAACCCATCCTCGACGCCATCGTAGGCGCTCGCCACGGCGGCGGGGTCGAAGGCCTGGCCGCACGTCTGCGCGACTTGGATGCGCGCTACCCGCATACGCCCGAAATCGCCGCCGAGCTCGCCTTCACCCTCGCCTCCTCCGGCGATCTGAACGGCGCGCTCGCCGCCTACGAACGCGCCCTGGTTCTCGGACTCGCTTCGCCCGCCGAGCAGGCCAACACCTTGGTCGGCCATGCGGTGTGCCTGCTCCGCCTCGACCGCCCCGCCGACGCGGCGGCCGCGCTGGAACGCGCCCGCGCCCAGTTCCCCGAACACGCCGAATTCGCCGCCTATTTGGCCATTGCGCTCCACCGCTCCGACCGAGCCAACGCAGCCTTCGCCCTGCTGCTCGATACCCTGCTCAACACCAGCGACGACATCGGCCTCAGCGCCCACCAGCGCACCCTGCGTAACTCGCTCTGATGTAGCACCGATCGTTGATCGGTGCCCCCGATACCTCACAATAATCGGCACCCATCGTATAATCACTAACCGTCCCGAGAAAGTATTGGAGCCTCCCACAACTTGAGTACAAGAGCCTCAAACGACGGATAGAGCATACGATTACCGTGTCCGCTTAAGTGATCTCCGTCGAATAACAAGGGTTTGTCCCCATCAAAGGCGCTAAACGTAGGTCCCGGGCATAAAACTGGAAACGGGTCCCACACAATCACACCCGGGAATTCAGTCTTCAACACATCAAGAGATTTCATGGTGGGGCTTCTGTGCTCAAGGAGGATGTCCCGGTCTATCTCAAAACCTTCGCGCCCAATCGGATTATTGCGGTTAAACCAGTCCGAACAGCGATAGGGAATCGAGCGGATAACCGGCTTGGGGGCGTCAATAATGATGGTAACATTCAATTTTTGAAGAATGGAAATCAGCCCTCTGGCCTCATTAAGTGCGAGAGCTCGATCTTCAATGGCCGCTGGACTGTATTGTTCTTCACGAACGCGCTCCATCGGGAATATTTCCCACTGGTCGCAGAGCCGGTTCACCCGCAGTGAAGCGAGAAATACTATATCTCCGCTCCGCGCCAGCTCCACCACCTTTTTCAGATGGCCTTCGATGTTGATTACACCGCTCGCGCGGTAGGAATCGCTGGGGCGTAGTAAGTTTGCATAAGACTGCCCCCCTTTCGTAAGTACAGTGACTTCTGCGCTCTGCTCGCTTGCCAGCTTGTGGAGCATCTTTTCGTACGCACCCGCATGTGAATCCCCGAGAACAAAGATCTTGCGGCCCCGGCCGAGCTCAGTTCGCTGGGAAACTTCAAGCCCGGAACCCGTTCCATACCAATCGTTAAAATTCCTATCAACGACGGAAAGGCTCAGCTGCCGGTTATTTTTAACGACCATGAGTATCGCCAAAGAAGCCAAGGCGAGAGCAACACCCCCGGCAAGCACGACGCGCCCCTTCGGAAGCTTCCCGATTCCCTTGTGGCGGCGGATAGGCTGCTCGATGAATCGGAACGAGAGCTCAGCAAGACAAAGCGTCAGAGCTAATCCAAGGAGCAGCTGCCACGCTTGGTCAAATCCCGTGGTCCAGCGTAAGAAAACAAAAACCGGCCAGTGCCAGAGGTAGATCGAATAAGACCGAACCCCGAAATAAACGAGGGCGGGATGCGCTAGAAGGCGTGTTATTACGGGAACTCTGACTGCGGAACGGTCTCTAGCTGAGACAAGACCCAAGATTAGTAGCAAAGATCCCGAAACCGCGAGCAAGGCGTACGGAAAAGGGAACCGTCTTTCGTCGGAAAAAAAGAAGCCGACAATAATCAGAGCCAACCCGCACCACATTATACCGGATTGCCTTCCGGCGCTGAGTGAAAGCGTACGTCGTTGTAGAGATTGAAACAGCATCGCTCCCGCCGCAAGTTCCCAAAATCTGCTCGGCAATAAGAAATACGCCCTAAGCGGGTCGCTGGCGGTTTGTTTTATCGAATATATAATTGAAAGACAAAACAAGGAGGCCAGGGAGAAGCTGAGTATTCTCGAGGCCTTTAGTCGGGCATTACTGAAACGTAACCAGAGATAAAATAGCGGCGGGAAAACCAGATAGAACTGTTCTTCGACGCCGAGCGACCACGTGTGCATGAACGGGTTGAAGTCCATGATGGGCGAGAAATAGTCGCCTGTCTTGCCGACCAGGAAATGATTGCTCCAGCCAAAGACTGCATAGAGCCCGGTCATTGGGATATGACGGCCTAAAAAGCCCCGGCTTCCCGGAATAAAAAGGGCGGCTACCAAGCTGCACACCACAAGGCAGAACAGCAGTGCGGGCAGAATGCGCAGCATCCGGCGGGCATAAAACTCGACGGTGAAGCGTCCGAAGTCTGCTCCTGAATGACGCATCAACGAACCAGCTACCACGAAACCAGAGACCACAAAAAAAACGTCCACGCCCGAGAACCCCCCAGGCAGGAAGTGCTTGCTCATGTGATAGATGACCACCGCGAGCACGGCGAGTGCACGGATGCCGTCGATCCCGCTGATGTAGTTTGATTCCCTAATCGGGGAGTTTTGCAGACTCATGCCGCCAGCACCCTTACACAATCAATCAAGGGCCGGTCAAGGTGTTCCTTACGCATGGATAGCCAGGCAGTTGGGTTTCAGTGAACCCAATACTCTCAAGGTTAAATGGTTTCGTATTTCTGAAATTGCGTCCATGTAAAACCCTACCCCTTTTTGTTCATCATGCACTTTATACCCAGACACGCCTTAGTTCTACTTTGTTAAAGTGCGCCAAAAGCCCTCGGAAATTGGCCGGGGACGGCCAACTCTACACTTTCCAATGGGCAAAACGGCCGGTTTCTTTTGTAGCGTTGGCCGTCCCCGGCCAAAAAACGGTGAAATGTCACATGCGGCTGGGACTCATTCATAGGCTTATCAAAGTAGAACTAGGGACGATTTTTTAATAATTGAATCTCGGCCCTGAGCGCCGCGATTTCCGCCCTCAGCTCATCAAGCGCGGCTTTATGCTCGGCGTTAAGCTCCTTCACCCCTTGGATCGCCAGCGTGGAAAGCATGTCATATTGCACCAATTTACGGCCCGACTGGGAATCGGTGTAAACAAAGTCCGGGTAGAGCGCCTCCACCTCCTGGGCAATTACGCCAATGTGGCGTTTATCATCGGCCACGCCCGGCTTATAATTAAATTCCACCACTCGAATTTTCTCCAAGGACTCAAGCACTGGAGCTACCGGAACGATGTTTTCCTTGATACGAATGTCCGAGGCGTAAGTATTCGTTTTCCAAATAGCTCCACCATTATCATAAAGCACGACGTTACGATCTCCTTGCATGGCGAGGAAAAAATTAGGTCGCTGCGCACTGTAAATACTGCCATTGGTACGAATATCACCCGCTACATCTAGTTTATAAGCGGGTGATGTAGTGCCTATTCCCACGTTACCGCCATTTACCGCGAAAAAGCTGGTACCCGTGGTTTGCAGCCCCACGTTGCCTCCATCACGGAAAATCTTAAAATGCTCCCAACTGGCACCGGATAATAAAGCCGGGTTAGGAGCGAATTCGATAACATCAAACCCAGGACTCTGAAAATCCACATAACCACCCGTGGTCATAACTAAATAGGAGTTAGGTGATCCTTGATCAGAATCAAATTCGAAACTGTCAGCCTTTGTCCTACCGGAAACATGTAATCTGTGCTGTGGAGAGGTATTGCCAATTCCCACGCTTCCGGGAAAATAAGCATTTTTCGCACCCCAGCCGTCATCCCCGCCGATCACAAATCCGTTTCCATTATAGCGTATGCTGGAAACACTATGGCCGGCATCATGGAAACCGATGCTCGTCCAATCCTGGCCATTGAGTTGCAGCGTATAATTCCAATTCTGACCACCGGGCCAATAATCTTGGGGCGTTTCCCCGATATTTACCTTACCCACGACCACCAGCTTTCGATCCGGCGTCGTGGTGCCTATGCCGACATTGCCATTGGGCGAGACCTCCAAGGCTTGGGCGAAAGTGGTGCCGGTTAGGGCTGCTGTGAGTAGGAGGGTGGCGAATGTTTTCATGTTTTGGAAATGAGCTAAAGGAGATATGATTTTTTTGAACCGCGAAGGACGCGAAGATACGCTAAGTAGTGGATGTTAAAATAGCCTTGGATGATTGCTGGATTGTGATTAGACCTTCGCGTGTCTTCGTGAGCTTAGCGGTTAATAAAATCTGGTAAACTTAGGAAAAAGGTCGGAAGAGGTTAACCGCTAAAGGACGCTAAAACTCGCTAAAGGAGGAAGCCGGAGTTTTTGAAACCACTAATGGACACTGATAGTCACTAATAATAACAGGCATGTCAGATTCTGGATTAATGTGCATTAGTGTAGATTAGTGGTTAAAAATTCCGTTCGGTTTTTCAGGGATTGGATCCAAGGTTTGATTCAGCGAAATCAGTTTTACCACGGAGAACACTGAGTGCACAGAGTCGAACCCAAGCACCCGAAGTAAATGGCCTTGCTCTGGGCACTCTGTGTCCGCGCTCCGGCTTGGCTCTGTGTAACTAGGCGTAAATTCATACAAGGTTTGATTTAGCGTTCTTTAGCGAAAATTAGCGGTTAACAATCTTGAACCACTAATGAACACTGATAGACACTAATAACACCGGCCATGCCTGATTCTGGATTAGTGAACATGAGTGTAGATTAGTGGTTAAAAAATTCGTTCGGTTTTTCAGGGATTGGATCCAAGGCTTGATTAAGCGAAATCAGTTTTACCACGGAGAACACAGAGTGCACAGAGTCGAACCCAAGCGCCCGAAGTAAGCTGCCTTGCTCTGGGCTCTCTGTGTCCGCACTCCGGCTTGGCTCTGTGTAACTATCCGAGAATTCATAGTAAGATTGAGAAGTTTGATTTAGCGTTCTTTAGCGAAAATTAGCGGTTAACAATCTTAAACCACTAATGAACACTGATAGACTCTAATAATACCGGCTAGGTCAGATTCTGGATTAGTGGACATTAGTGTAGATTAGTGGTTAAAAACTCAGTCGGTAGAGCATTTAGCGGGCTTTAGCGAAGTTTAGCGGTTAAAATAAAGGGTTTTTAAGGATCGGTCGTTTCCGAGGTTCGCAGGCGGTGTTTTCGATTGGGGAAGCTTGGGTGGTTCGGGTGGTGAAAAAGGGAAAGGGGAAGGAATCCATAAACAAGGTTCTGATCGCTTTGGCTTAGCTTAAAATGTAACAAGTAACGGCCTGACCGCTTTGGCTTACCGCTTGTCCCTTTGGCTTATTTTGTTTATTCTTTGGGTGGAGGCAGTCGATTTTTGTACGATCTCTCTTTGAGCACTTCTCGCACTTTCGCCCAACGGGCATTCGATTCCCTAAATTGATAAAAAAGCGTTAAACTTACTCCGATTACACCAGTCGATAACGCGCTTACTCTCAACCATGCTGGCGCTGTCTTTTGCAACACCAGACAGGGAATGGCGGTAGAAGCAAAGGCAATGGTCAGGGTGATTTTAAGCCACGTTTTCATCTGCGACATCCACCGTTACCATTTTCGCCAAAATTGAACTGCATGTTAGCTTCGAAGAGGGGGGCCGCAAAATTATCATAAATCGTCTGCGAGACACTGGCTGCCGTGAAGGCGTTTGAGACTCGCTCTAGGTTCTGAAAATTATTCACTGTTTGATACTGCATATCATATAGTGGGAACCCGTTCGCGCCACGCACAGTTTGTCCGGCCAAAGACTGGGCGTGATTCGCACCTATGCGCCCAAGTAGCAAATCGCTGCTGAGGTCTATGGCGGTGGCCGCGTATTGTGCGTTCTGATTACCCGGCGCAACCAATTCGGCGACATCGTTTGCTAATGAACCTTTCGACACCGCTGGCTTGTCCCTTATTGCAGCAACCGCGTTTTGCACGCTCACGCCGAATCCATAGCTGGATTTCCCGACCACAGCCACGGCAGCAACTTTGGTGAGCAAAGTTGGCTCCGGAGCAATGCCCAGCAGGAAACCGGTTGCTAAGCCTAAGCCGTTACCTGCGATTCCCAGCGTTGCGCTAAAGAGATCGCCCCACGCGACCAACCCGTTCGGGTCAGTGAACATGACCGGGTTGCCGTTTGCGTAAGCATACCAATTCATGCCGCCGCCGAACCCTATCGGGTCGGCGTTTACAAAGCGCATGATACCGGGGTGATAATAACGGGCGCGCATGTATAAAAGCCCGGTGGGGTCGGTTTGCACTCCGGCAAGACCGACGTACAGGAAGGGGGTATTGGTGGTGCCGGTGCGGCGGGTGATGCGGCCGTAGGGGCTGTATTCCACTTCGTCGGTAAGGCGGCCGTCGGCATCTGTCAGGGCGATGGTGCTGCCGAGGTGGTCGCCGTGGTAGTGGCGCACGCCGGTGGCGGAATCGATTTCGTAGGCCAGGCCGTGTCCGTACACATAGGTGGTGGTGGAGCCGTCGGGGCGTTCGCGCACCAGCACGCGGGGCAGGCCGCCGCCGTAGGGGTCGATGGTGTAGCGGGTGGTACCGGCGGGGCCGGTGAGGGTGGTGCGTTGGTCGGCGGCATCGTAGCCGAAGCTGTATTGGCCGGTGGTGGTCAGGCGGTTGCGGCTATCGTAGCCGTAGCTGGCGAGGCCGGCGGCGGCGGGGGCGGGGCCGGTGGTGAGGTTGCCATCGGCATCGAAGGCGGTGGAGAGCCCGCCCCAGGTGGTGAGGCGGTTGTCGGCATCGTAGGCGGCGGCGGGCACGGTCTCGGTAAAGCCTTGGGGCACGGGCAGGCTGCGCAGGGCGGTGAGGCGGCCATCGGCATCGTAGCCAAACTTCCGCCAGAGGAGGGAGCGGTTGGCGGGGTCGCTCTCGTGCAGGTAGTCGAGGCGGCCGGCGGCATCGTAGCCTTGGAGGCGGCGGGTACCGTTGGGCCGGATGGTCTCGATGAGGCGGTCGGCGGAATCGTAGCGGTAGCGGGTCACGCGGCCCTGGCTGTCGGTCAGGGTGTGCAGGCGGCCGGCGACATCGTAAGCGTAGGTGATGCTGAAGCCGCCGGGGTAGCGGAGGGTGGTGAGGCGGCCGGCGGCATCGTAGCCATAGCCGATCTGCTGGTTACGCGCATCGGTATGGGTGCGCACGCGGCCGAGCAGGTCGTGATCGGCACGGAGCGCGGCGGTGCCCTCGGTAAGGCGGTCGGGGCGGCCGGCGGCATCGTAGCCGTAGGTTAGCGTGCCGAGGGCATCGGTCCGGGTAGCGGGGCGACCGGCGGCGTCGTAAACGAAGCTGGTTTCCTGGAGGGAGGGTTCGATCAGGGGGGTGGGCAGGCCGCGGGCGTTGTACCGGGTCTCCTGGCGGTAGCCGAGGGGGGTGCTGAGTCCGGTGGAGCGCCCGGCGGCGTCGGTATGGAAGGTCCAGGTGTGGCCGAGGCGGTTTTTCAGGGTGGCGGGGGCGCCGTAGCCGTCGGTGGTGCGGTAGAGGGTAAGGCCGAGCGGATCGGTTTCCTCGGTGGCGAAGCCGCGGGCATCGCGGGTGTACTTGGTGGTAAATTGCAGGGGGGTGGCGGTCTGGGCGGGCTGGCCCACGGCATCGTAGAGGATGGTGGCGGCGTGTTGGTAGGAGTTGACCACGGCGGTGCGGCGGCCGACGGCATCGTAGAGGTAGCGGGTCCAGCGGCCGGTGGGGTCGGTATCGCGGGCGGGGCGGTCGAGCACGTCGTAGAGGGTGGAGCTGGTGCGGGAGAGGGCGGTGCCGTAGGCGTGGGTGGTGGAGAGGACTTTGCCGAGGGCGTTGGTCTCGTAGCGGGTGACGATGCCGGTGGGGTCGGTGGTCTCGAGGGGGTCGCCCACATCGTCGTAGCGGGTGCGGACGGTGGAGGCGTCGGCGGTGCCGTAGGCGGCGGTGATGAGGGTGGGCTGGCGGCGGAGGTTGTATTCGTAGTGGGTGCGGGTATCGGCGGCGTCGTAGCTGTCGGTGAGCACGCCGCGGGCATCGTAGGTGGTGCGGGTCACACGGGCGTCGGGGGCGGTGACGCGGGTGGGCTGGCCGTAGCCATCGTATTCGTAGGTGGTGGTGAAGTTGCCGAGGGCGGTCTCCTGGGTGGAGGTGTAGAGCTGACCGATGGCGCCGCCGCTGGGGTAGTAGGCGAAACGGGTGCGGATGCCGTCGGGGGTGGTGAGGGTCTCGGGACGGGTGGTGACGGTATCACCGGGAATGTAGGTGTAGGTGGTGACGCGGTCCGGGGTGGCGGGATCGGTATCGCGGAGGGTGGTGGTGAGGACGCGGTGGTAGTCGTCGTAGGTGTGGAGGGTGGTGAGGCCGAGCGGGTCGGTGGTGGTGGCGAGGGTGTGATCGGGGTTGTAGGTGTGGGTGGTGGTGTGGCCGCGGGCGTTGGTGATGGTGAGGGGGCGGTTTTGGCCGTCGTAGGTGTAGCGGGTGACCTCGCCGAGGGCGTTGACCAGCCGGCTGGGGCGGGCGCGGGCGTCGTAATAGGTGACGTCGAGGCCTTTAAGCGGGTTTAGCTCGGCGCTGCGGTAGGCGGAGAAGACGTATTGGTAGTGTTTGGCAGGGTCGCCGGTGTTCCACTGCTGGTCCACGGCATTTTCGGAGTTGTAGGCGCTGCGGAGGGTCAGGCGGTCGCGGGCGTCGCGAATCTCGGTGAGGAGTTTGCCGGAGTAGGCGTAGCGGGTGGCCTTGCCCTCGGGGTCGGTGTAGCAGGCGAGATTGCCCTGCTCGTAATCGTAACGGGTAACGCGGCCGGTGCTATCGGTGACGGAGCTGATGTGGTTGGTGCCGGGATGGTAGCCGAAGGTGAGGGTGCGGCCGTAGGCATCGCGCACGGTGGTGAGGAGATCGCCGGTGTAGGAGTAAAGCTGCTCCAGGCCGAAGGGATCGACGGCGCGGGTGAGGCGGCCCCCGGCGGCAAGATCGAAGGTGTAAGTATCGCCGTGGCGCTGGCTCAGGGTAAGGGTATCGCCGGCGCGCGTGAGGGTGAGGGTGGACCGGATGGGGGAGACGTAGCTGCCGTCGGCCTGGCGGACGAACTCGTGGGTCTCCTCGCCGAGCTGGATGGCGATGGCGTTGTTGAGGACCTGGTCGAGGGCGAGTTTGGCGATGACGGCGGATTTGCCGACGGATTCGAGGTTGGGGGTGTCGCCCAGGATCGACTGCATGATGGCGAGGCTGGCGACGATGGTGGCGGCGGCGGCGGGGTTGCTTTGGCCGAAGGCGGCGTCGGTGGAGGTGCGAACGAAGGCGCGGGCGTAGTAATTATGCGACCAGCCGGGCCCGAGGCCGGCGAGGTCGAGGTTGCTGCGGTTGGAGCGGTAGCTGCGGGAAAAGGCAAGGCCGCGCACCCCGGAGGAGAGGCCGACGGCGAGATCGGTGTGATCGAAGTAATAAGCGCCGTTGTAGAAATCGATTGGGTCGTTCTTTTGTTGGACGATGCGGAGGCTGTCGGCGAGTTGGGTGGGCTCGGCGGTGACCCCGGTAATGGTCGGTGTTTTGCCGACGTCCTTCTCTGTGGTAATTGTATCGGTCGGCGTTGGTTCTGCTATAGTGTTGTAGCCACCAAAATTCACCGTGCTGCCACTCCCAATTGCGTACTTAGATACGTTAGCTTCGACAGCAAGGTAGGCAAATCCCGACCAAATATTTCGCGTATACACTTTAGCCCGAGGGAGTACCGCCCACGAATTGGGTTTGGCATCCAGCCAGGATTTTAAAGCAGTTTTCTCCGTGGAGCTATAGGCGGACAAATAAGGGGTGGCATTAGCCCAAGTAGCACTAGTAGCCCAAACGAGCCCGTCGGCGGGATTACTATAAGCCATATCCAAGAGCTGCACGGTGGATACGGCCTGGTCGGACGCGCCCAAATCATATTCTAAGTGAGCGTGCTCCAGACCACTTTGCATAAACCCTGCCGCTAGGTATGCTTTGTGCCGCGCATTAGGCGTGGCAAGAATATCTGCATTGGGCCAAAAAGCGTCAGTAATGTAAATATCATAACCATAGGTTGTTTCCTGAAAGATTCGCCCAAATGACCAATGGGATATACCATAACAATCAGCCATTCTATTACTAATACTTCCGACGTAGTTGCAATCTCTAGTGTAACGAAGGCCTTTAATATAAAGTGTTTCAGCCAGCAACTTCCAGCGCAAGTTTGCATCGCTGATGGCATCGTAGTTAAGTAAGGTGCCGGAAAAAGCGCCCGGAAAGCGTGAACGTGCTTCGTTTGTATAATTGGTTAGTATCGCTTCACGAACAGGCACAACCTTACCACCCTCGGTAAAACCATGGGTAAAAGCGTATAGGTAATTGTCGTTTTTGGTGTTGGTTCTAATACTTGCAATTTTCTCTCCGAATACGGGGTGTATTATTTTAGCGGTAAATTTATACGTCCCCGCAGAAATGTTGGCGGCAAGGAGGTCTTCATCATCCAGTTTTAGTTTCACCCGATTACCCTCATGTCTAATCGCGAGTCGCTTATTACTCAGACGAGGGCCAGTAAATGTCGCCTCGGCGGCATCATCGAACTTAAATTTGTATTTAAGCATCCCATCTTCAGGGAAAACCGAGTAAGTAGCTACCACATTAAACCAAGCACCTGCCCCTAGTGCAGATAGCCCAGGATATGGAATCAGGGTATTTAGATTAACTCGGGGTTTAGTTAATTCAGGTGCAACACGTCGACTAAACAATTCATCTGATGACCAGTTACCGTATTGGTTTGTTAGTTGGCCCGCCGTTGACACAACAGCCTGTTGAATACCGCCAAGCAATGCCGGTTTGTTTACCTGCCTTAATAAAGGAGTTCCGCTCGGGTTCGGACCAGTGGAGCTTAAAAACTGTTGTGAATTAAAGTTCAGAGGTAAACCAATCCGATTTACGGAAATTTGTTTATGGCACTTATTCCAAGGGGCTAAATTGATTTCGCCTAAAACAGAATGAAAGAACTTCACCGAGTATACATGATAAGCAATCGACCCATCGGCCCATGAAACATCTATCGGCATCGATATACTAGAATCTGGGTAGCCCGATTTCAGTAGAACGTGCCTTAAATAATTATACTCCGAAATCTGCGCATCAGTCCACCTTGATCTAAGTGATGATCTACGAATAAAATGAGGGAAATTTACGGCAGCAGCTTTGCTGACACCCCAAAACTCTTCGGCATCGTAAAAATTATATTTGCCTATAGCATTAGTGCAATAATATCGTTTTTGATACGAAGGGTCAAAACCCGAAGCCCTTAACAACGCGGCGAGTAGTAAGCATTGATCGGCGTCGTTGCCCACCCCTTCGAGCAAGGTAAGATGGGCTCCACGCTTAGCCCCGTAGTACAATTCAAAACGAATGGTGGAAAAAACGAAATTATAGATCAGCAGGGGATCATGCCGCAGAGCCTTGGCTTGCTGGGCAATCTCCGGGGTAATTTCGTCGGCATAGCTACCGCCGGGTAATATACTTTGCACCAGATCGGTCCAATGTTCGCCATAGCGGATTTGATCGTCTGGGCTTGATGCACCGGTTCCGGAAGCCTCGTTTAAAGGATAGGCAGGCAGTACATCCGTAGGGTTCTTGGGGTTTACCACCCAGCCACCATTTTCATCAATAAATGCTGCTTGCAGCCCGCTAATCGAGCCTAGCAGTGCAATGGTGCAAACGGCGGTAAAGCTGCGTTTAAAAAATAGCGAAAACATATCAAAAACGTATAAAATTACTTTAAATTGCCTTCGGCATCGGGCGTATAACGGGCGTTAAGTCCGTTGGCGGTTGCGCCCAGGAGTCGGCCGCGATTATCATATTGATAGGTTCTCATATCCCCCGGCAGCAAATCGGAGTCAGCGCGTAAGGGACTGGTTTTTAGCAAAAACTCTTCCAGCGTAGTATAACCGTCTTGATCGGTGTCTTCACCACCCGAAACCACCGCGCTACTCTTGTAATATAATTTTTCCCAGCGGTCATCAATGCCGTCTTGGTCAATATCGACCATAATGCCGGGATTGGGGTCGAAGCTAAATATATATTTTAACTGCCCAAGGTTCGCCACCGCGTAGTCATCGTCGTCGTCTGCCGTCGTGGTCCAAGGCCGAGTGGCACCTTGAGCCAAAGGCACGCCTATATAGCCGGCTTGCCGTAGTCTTCGATAAAATAATTCGGCCACACTTTTGAGCTGGCCTTGGTTTATCACCGCATAGTCGTCGCGAACCACTTCGTCGGTGGGAGAAGCATCCCAACTGTCTACCAGATTGATAATTTCATCGCTAACGCCACCCACGCTTAAAAGAGACCAGTCCAATTCTCGGGCTGCGTTTGCCGCGACGAATTTTAGTTGGCCAATATTAGCGGCGGCAAAGTCGTCTGCGGCATCACTGGTAATAACTTTGCGAGTGGTCCACCAAGTAGGTTTTGCCCCCCAGTTTCCCGGGAGTGTGCCTGGGTTCCAAGCATTGAGGGCTTTCGCGACATCACCCGGATCCTGGGGATTTAATCCGATTTCTATTTCAAGTTCGTCCGAGTAGCCATCGCCGTCGGTATCAATTGGCTCAACAATCACTGACAAGCGGCCCCCGGGAGCTACGGAAAACCCGGGTTGAAGACTCACCGAATTGCCTGCCCGGATGGTTAAAGACGCGGAGGATTGAACCTGAACCGAACCGTTCTGTTTAACCGTTCGGTAGGCTACGATGGTGGTGGTGCTTCCGGAATAATACGTAACCGGGCCGTAGATAAGATTTAAGGGCCAAGGCAAAGGACGCGCATTCCGCCAAGGTATCGGCGTTTGGGCGGCAAGCGACGCGGCCCCGATGGGCAACAGCGCTATTAGGATTAAAGTTCGAATGATGGGATTCACTGCGGAAGTACGAGGGTTTATTCGACCGCAGGGCTGGTTGTAAACGGTCCCATGGCGATGTCGCCTTGGCGTTCGACGCGGAGCTTGGTCACGCGTTTGGTGACTGCGAGGGAGCCGGTAATCTTGGCATCGCCCGCGACTTCGAGCTTAGCGCTGGGCGTGGTCGTGCCGATGCCGACGTTGCCTTGGAGGGTTACGTTAGTATCTGACATAATAATATTATTCGTGTTCGCCCCTTGATTATTAAATGTGCTCATTACAACAGCGTTGTCTAGCAAGCGTATGTATGAAGCTCCCCTGGTGGCGGTGATACGATTCAAGGGGTTGTTGTTGACAATATTATTGCCGATACCGGCACCAGTCCAAGACATACCAGGTTCGCTCGCCCACATCGTCAGTGACGCGGTATTAGCTCCGTCCACTCCTTGGGAAAAATGATCCGAGGTGAGGAAAAGCTGAGTGTCCGTATGCCCGCCCTTAACGGTGAAGTTGCCGTTGACTTTGGCATTACCGGCGACCTCGAGCTTCGTAGTGGGGTCTGTAGTGCCGATACCCAGCCGTCCGTTGCTTGTGAGACGGGCCGTTTCGGTTTCACCATTGGTGCGGAAAATAAGGTTTGATCCGGTTATATTCAGATCCGCCCAATCGTTTAAATTGGAATTATTCGCACCTATCGTAGCTCCGCTGTAATTGCTCACCAGCGGTCCCACCACGACTTTATTGAACGAGTCTTGGCCAAAAACGCCGGTGCCTTTCCACCCGGAGGATAAGGTGTTGGCGCTAGCACCCACGCCTAAGTTATTGGCGATGTTTGCAGATGCTGCAGTCAATACCGGCGATCCATTAACGCTAAGGGTATTGCCTACCTTGAGATCTCGGGGGACGGTGAAGTCACTGCCGCCAAAACCGTTCCATCCGCCTGAGGGTGCCTCAGGGTTTACATGAGCAACGACTTGATTTGCGTCAACTAGGGTCAACACCACCGGTTTGTCGGGATTTGAAATACTCGATATTCTAAAGCTTCCTACGTCATAAGCAGAACTCGCCGCCGGGTTAGCGCGGATTGCAATGCGAGCCTCTGTTCCGCTGCGATAAACTCCATACTCGATGGGCAAATAGAGGTGTCCATAGTCGAACTTAGAAATCACTTTCACAGTTGCCGTGTTCCAATTAGTAAAGGTCTGTATCAATTGTTTATTCTGTGCGTAACTACCTTCTGCAATTATGTATAATATCGAACTAGCAGCATCGCCATCTATGATATACCAAGGCGTTGGGTTGTCGCCTAATCCATTTGGTATAGGGATACTTGTTCCAGAATACAGCTCCTTGCCGTTGATTAAGAGCTTTCCGTTAATATTTGCATCGCCCGCGACATCGAGCTTTGCGGTTGGGGTGGACGTGCCGATGCCGACGTTGCCGGTTGTTGAAAGTTGTCCGTCTACATGTAATCGAGTGAAAAAATTATTTCCTCCACCCCCATAGGGCAACGAGCTTCGTGCGGAGTTGCCGTTCGCGCTTTCTAAATAAAGCACATTAGTTCCGGCAGCATCCAACCTAAATTGTGGGCCTCCACTGCCATAGCGATGAAAAGCCAAGGTGGGGGACGAATTATTCACAACCCCCTCATTATTAACTATTTCTATACTATTTGTTACCAAGGAAGCGCCTGTCCATGCCCCGTTTATAGCGTAGTTTTCAATATTTGAATTTGCGGTGGCAATGAGCCGACTGGAAACCACGTTATCGCTGAAACGTACTCGATTATTAAAGAAATGAACTTTTTCTTGGGCTCCATTGTTATAAACTAAATCTCCGTTGGGATGTTTGAAAAGAGTCCAGTTACCAGTTGCCGTGCCGGAAGTTCCAGTACCACCCAACTTCAGTATAGCATATCCATTAGGCGCATCATTTACCCGTATGCCTTCGTTATAGTTGCCGTAACTTGACGGATTGAATGTTGGGCTCTGATCGAGACGCGCTATGTTGGCGCTGGCAGTTGTAAGGACTAGATTACCGTTAGCTTTAATATCTCCGGAGACTTCGAGTTTAGCAGTGGGCGTCGTTGTTCCGATGCCCAGATTCCCATCGGCAGTGATTCTCACTGATTCGCGCAAATTATTCCCATAATTAGTCCAAAAGCCTATGCCCTGAGTTGGGCCTTCAGCACGGGAAACAATTCCAAGACCTACGCCAGTATAACCAAACAAACCATACGCAATTCCTGCTGGCGGAGTTGTGGAAGCTTGTGCGCTGATCTGCACGGCACCACCGACATCCAAGGAAGCACTCGGCGTAGAGGTGCCGATGCCGACGTTGCCATTGCTCGATATGCGCATTCGCTCGGAAAAACCAGTCGCACCTATATGGCTGTAATAGCTACTATTGAACGTGCCGAACGTAATTGCCGTCGGCGTATCTCCACCGCTTTGGGTGTAATCTGAAATGCCCTGAATCTGCGCGCCCAGTTGACTGACTCCGGATGTAGGTTGACTATAATTAAAATTGATAGAACCGCTGACTACGCCAGGGTTGCGGCTTTGATCGTGAGGTTGAATATTCTCAAAAGTAAGGGTCCGGTGCCAGCCATTATTAAATGCGCTATTGGCCGCCAAGGTGAGATTACTTTCGGAAGTTTCAGTATCGCCCGCTAGTTGTGGGTAAATAACCTGACCTATACCCGGGGTAGGCAGAGCAGCCGATGTTCCATCCAGTGAAATCGAGACATTTTGGGCCTCCGTAATATAAAAATTGGCTGGAATGGTGCCATTATTTTTAACCCACACCGTTCCTCCTTCGGCGGTGTTTCCACTCCGCGCAAATTGCAGGTTGGTATTCGGTCCGTATTGCGCGGTTTTATGACGCATAACCAAGGCGAATTTATCATTAATCATCATGATTTCACCGCTGGAGAGTGCCGGTTGATTTGGAGAAGCATGATCGGCCATGTAAGCAATGCGCCCCCATTGACCGCCTCCGGAAGCAACCACATGAAACTTACCATCCGCAGGCAGGCTATAACGTTTAATAAAGAAATTCTGCGCCTTCACGTTGCCCGCGACTTCTAATTGTTCAGAGGGATTACTCGTACCCACTCCGACTTTCCCATCGTTTTTAACAATCAACAACGATTTGCCGGTGGAATCGGTGAAGTTGGCGGCGGAGGAGGTGGCGGCGGTGTCGGTGCCGGCCACGGTGAGGCGGGCGGTGGCGTTAGTCGTACCGATGGCCACCTTGGCGGCGGGCTGGCCGGAGCCGAGCAAGACGTCGTTGGCGGCGTTGGTGGTCAGCACGGTGGAGCCCTTGACCTGGAAGCCGCCGCCGGGCGTCACGCTAAGGATTTGCAAGGCGTTGTTGCTGCCGGCGCTGGTCACGTAGGCGTAGTTGCCGGAGACGGCGATGCCGGTGGGGCCATTAAGCGCGGCCCCGCCCATGGTATCGAGCAACTGGCCCTTGGGGGTCGGGGCGAGCGGGTTGCTGACATCGACGATTTGCAGGGCCTTGGTGGAACCTCCGGCGGTCACGTAGGCCAGGGTGCCGACGACGCTCACGGCGGTGGGGGAAAGCAGCTGGGCCCCGGCGGTACCGGAAACCAAGGAACCCTTGGCCACGGGCAGGGCGGGATTACTGATGTCGATGACCTGAAGGGCATTGCTGGTCGCGCTGATCACATAGGCGTAGTTGCCGGAAAGCGCGATGGCGGTGGCACCGGAGAGGAGCGGACCGGCGGCATTGTGAACGAGACTGGTAACGAGGGTGGGCGCGGCGGGATTGCTGATATTGATGACCGCGAAACGGTTGCCGGTAGAGCTCACCACATAAGCGTAGTTGCCGGAAACGGCCACGGCGCGGGCACCCAGCAGAGCGGTGGCATCGACCAGTTTGCCTGCATGGACCGGAGCGGCGGGGTTGGCGATGTTGACGATTTCCAGAGCATTGCTGCTCCAACTGGCGATGTAGGCGTAGGTGCCGGAGATGGCGATGTCCAAGGGGGCGGCGAGCACGGCCCCGCCGGCACCGTTGACCAAGGATCCGGCGGCGATGGGGGCGTCGGGATTGGTAATGTTGACGACTTGGAGGGCGTTGTTGGTCTGGCTGATGACGTAGGCGTAGTTGCCGGAAATCGCGATGCCTCGCGGGTAAGACAGGTAGGCGGCTCCGGCCGTGCCGTTGCCCACCAGGGCACCACGCTTTACCGGCGCCAGGGGGTTGGTGACGTCGAGGATTTGGAGGGAGGTGCTGCTGCTGCTGCCGACGTAGGCCAGGGTCCCGGATACGGTGATGACTTGCGGGGAGTAGAGATAGGGGCCGGTGCCCACGTGGGTGATTTTGGAGACGGGGGCCAGGCGCAGGAGGGTCGGATCGGCGGCATTGATCGCGCCGAAATCGGCGTTGCTTGAAGCGCCCAGGCCGAGATTGGTCAGGGCGGATGCGACGTTGGCCACGCTTAGGGTTCCGGCGTTGACCGTGCCGGTGGTGGTGACCGTGCCTGCGTTTAGCGTGCCGCCGGTGGTAAGATTGCCGGCATTGAGCGTACCGGCCACGCCGACTCCGCCGGCGACCGTCAGCGCGCCGGTGGTGGTGTTGGTGCTGGCGGTGGCGTTGGTGATCCGCAGGGTTGAGCCGGTGGTGGTCCAGCCGGTGCCGCTGGGGGTGAGAGTGATGTTTTGGTTGGTACCGCCGGCGTTGAGGGTGAGGCCGGTGGCCCCGCCATTAACGATGCCGCCGGGGGAACTGAGGCCGCCGCTGGCGGTGAGCACGCCGCCGACGGTCAGGCCTTGGGTGAAGGTGGAGGTGCCGGCGGGGTTGAAGGTGATGGCGGAGGTGGTGGCTCCGGGTACGAAGAGACCAAGAGTGTTGCTCGCATCGAGCTTGAGTTGGGGGCCGGCGGCGGAGCGCCAGAGCCAAGCGACGCCGGGCTGGGTGGCGCTCCAGGTGATCTGAGGGGTGGTGCCGTCGGCGTAGTCCCAAATCGCGCCAGGTGTGGTTGACAGG
>JAPLTN010000104.1 GCA_026398135.1 Verrucomicrobiota bacterium | reverse complement strand
CACCAACTAGCTGATAGGCCGCGAACTCCTCTTCTAGCGTCGGGCCTTGCGGTCCCCGACTTTGATATGATCTTCAGGAGAAGACCAATCATATGCGGTATTAATTCGCCTTTCGACGAGCTATTCCCCACTTGAAGGTAGATTGTTCACGTGTTACGCACCCGTTCGCCACTGCTTTTTTAATATATTGCTATACCAAAAAAACCGTTCGACTTGCATGTCTTAACCACGCCGCCAGCGTTCATTCTGAGCCAGGATCAAACTCTCCGAAAGAGAGTTCAGAACCTAGTGATTCATGAACTACTGGTTCAATTTGCCGAAGCAAACGAACCATAATTTAATAAGTTTTGATTGGGGGTCCCAATCAATCGCACAATGTATTTTTCAAAGATCGTTTCCTTTTTAGGGGAAAGGTTGTCTAGCAAGCCAAACCGTTTTTCTTTCGTCAACATCTTTTTAAAAAATCTTTTTGGAAATCTTAAAAGCGGCGCTGACTTTCGGTCGATTTACTTGAAAGAACTTCCCTCGCTTGCCGCTGCGTTTGAACCGCTGTGGTTGCGAGGGAGTGCGGACAATGGAAACCAGAGCCCTCCCGACAAGTACTTTTTAATTAATCATTTTAAAGTATTCATTAATCATTAATTAACAACTAATTAACGCATTCTCTTTTTTATGCGTATGTTCTTTTTGGTGACACGGAAACTCCATCATTCATGCCTTAAAACTCAATTTGTAGTTGAGGAAAATTACGAATTCCAGCTCTGCGCCGCGGACTTAATGCGGGGGTTCTCATCCGCTCAAACGATGCCGTTCCGCTTTGCACGCTTACCCTCCGTTTCCGGGTTTCTCCTGCGTATTTAGGTTCTATTGCTCTCTTAAACGTTCCGTTTGCCGGACCTAGCGCACGGCTCGCCAGGTAAATCGTTCTATTCGGAATTACCTGAGCGCCATAACTTCGGAGAAACACCCAATTCCTGCTTAAAAACCCGCGAGAAGTGAAATGCATCCGAAAACCCAAGCCCCGCAGCCACTTCCTTAATACTTACACCCGGCGCGTTCAGGCGCTCGGCGGCCAGCCGTATTCGCTTGGCCCTCAAATAACGACCGGGAGTTGTTCCTAGGTAGCGCTGGAATTGGCGGCAGACCGTCTCGGTTCGTAATCCAGCCGCCGCAGCGAGTTCCGCCGCCCCTCTTAAATGTTCGATCTGCTCATCTGCCAGGGCACGACATCGTTCAAAGCACGCTCTGCCTTCGGAATCGGAACGGAACGAGCTCTCTTCGTTAGCAGTGGCAAGCTTTAGCAGTATGACTTCGGCCAGTCCTTGAGCCAATTCCGCCCCGGATCGCCCGGCCCGCCCACCATCACGCAGTAACCATTCCCAAGCTTCACGGACCTCTCCAGGAACGTTAAGGTTTCGCAGTCGCCCACTCAACAGCCCCGCTTGGTTTAAAACCACGGCCACCTCGGGCCCTTCCATCCAAAGGTAATATCGCTGCAGTGCCCGTTTCGCATCGGTCCGCACACTAAACCGTTCATCCGCACCGACCGTGTAAACGCATCCGCCGGCCAGAGTGCAGCGCTTTCCCGCCAGTTCGACCAGCCCCCGGCCAACCGAAATGAACTCTAGGGTATGATAAGGGAAATCACGCCGCTGCACGTAGCTGCCCCCGGGAAGTCTCTCGCAACCGGCGCCCACCACGCGCCAGCCGCGCCGTGAAACCGTGGTATCGGTTCTGAAAATACGGCGCACCTCCACCGCCTCACGCATCAACAGGTTCGGAGGCGTGACGACGATTCCGTTCGAGAAAGAAGCTGAATCGGGCACGGACACGTTCGTATCCACGCGCCGTCCCGTCCTGCCCGCGAGCTTGAAAAAAACTGCCTCCCGGGGTCGCATGGTCACATGGCCCGCCAAGACCCAGTCGATCCGCTCCCAAGCACGCCGCTCCAAGGCGTTTATCGCCACTACAAGGGACATCTCTACGAGGTGATCGATGTTGTCCGCCACTCCGAGGAGCTCGCCCCTTACGTGCTCTACCGCTGCCTGGATGAAAAAGGGGCCGCCCTCGACAATACTCTTTGGGTGCGCCCGCATAGCATGTGGTCCGAACCCATAGTGCACCTTGGAGAGACCGTACTGCGTTTTACACCAGTTAACAGCTGACCCCAAGCTGCCAATACCCAAGCGGCTAGCAAATCTCCACCCCCGGCTACAACAAGGCCGGCAGACTCCAGCCCGGCGCTGCCCTTGCCCGCAAACACGGACAGGGCATCTACCTCGGCACCGATAAAAAACACCAAGGGCTCCTACTAAACAGCGTGTATCACCGCCCCAACGGCTGGGATCACATCCCTAAAGGCCAAAAGGGCCCCTGCAGCGAAGCCTGCATGTGGGGCGAGATACCACGCCATGAAGCTCGCCCCGCGGATCCAACGCCTCGCCAACGGTAAAAACTTTAATTAAAGCTCTGTTATCCGTTCATTAGAAAATGTTAAAACCTGCCTTACCCGCAGGTTTCGGCACTCGCCCTGCTTAAACGCAAAGTATGTGCCGAAATCTTCTCCCTTTGGTCGCATTAACCTTCGCCGCTGGCCTCTCAAGCTCGACGGCTTTATCTCAAACACTTTTCAATCAAGCTTTTAACAGCAGCTCCACCTTAGCGGATTACATAAATGCCGCCACCCCCTCCAATGGCCAGTTCAACGCCATAACGTCTGTCGCGAACAACACCGCCTCCATCAGTTCCGGTGCACTGGTCTACGCAAAAAACAGCAGCAGTTCCGCCGGTTTTTCCCGCACCACCGATTTCAGCCCAACGCCTTCCGCTCTACTGCTCCAGTTCGATTTAAGCATCAGCGGCAACTCTACCGAACAAAGCAGCTCGTCGGAAGTAGTTATCCAAGTCGGTTCTGGCTTCAGCACCTCTGTAGGAGCGGAATCAACCAGCAACGTTCACTCCCGCATCGCTCTCAACTGGACCACCACCGATGGCCAATGGAGTATCCGCCGCGGTGGCAGCGCTGGAGCAAGCAATGTTTCCGCGAATACAACCGGAACGCAGACCATCCGATTCTACATAAACAACTCTGGCCCCACGCTCAACTACCTCGGAATCGACAATAACAACTACTCGCTGATCAACGACGCCTACGACGTTTGGATCGGCAGCAGCCGCGCCCCCAATCTTACCGGCGTTGTCGCCACCAGCGGAGAAGTCTCCCTTACCGACTTCAAATTCACTTACGCTTCCACAGCCGAAAATGCCATCATCACCTTCGATAATCTAACCATCACCGCCATCCCCGAACCCGCCTCCTTCGTCTTCATCACCGCCCTCGCTACCGCAGCCAGCATCGCCTTTCGCCGTCAAAAACCCGCCCGCCTCCGGACATCCTGATTTCGGCCTCGCCCGCTCCCCGTTCGCTCGGCTTGGCTCTGACCACTCACGATGCGCATCACCGGCCTAGCCCTTGTCCCGCCCCCTTCCGCCGCCGATCTTCCCCGGGTCACCCCCGAACTGCTCGCCTCCGTGCTCGCCCGTTACTCGCGCAGCAACGAAGGCATCCACACCATCCTCGCCAAAGTCGATCCCGCCGACCCCGACGCCTCCATCGACCGCATTCTGAAATTCGTCGATTACGGCCACGCCTCCATCGGCGGCCTCACTGGCGGCCTCGCCATCGCCCTTGACGATGTTTCCATGTGGCTGGCCTACAAAGTTTTCGAGATCGCCCAAATGGCCGACGGCCAGGAGTCCTCGACCCGTTACATCACCCTCGCGCCCAGCGCCCTGCCCGAACCCGAAGCCCTCGGCATCCCCGCCGACCTCGCCCCCCGCTGGCGCGACGTCATGGGCCGCGCCTTCACCGCCTACCAAGCCGAATACACCCGGCTCGACACCCTCGGTGCCGCCGAGCCCGAACGCGTGCGCGTCCCCGCCGACGCCAAACCCGCCGTGGTCGCCCGCATCCGCAAAAACTACGCCCTCGACCGCGCCCGCTACTTCATCCCTCTCGCCACCCGCACCAACCTCGCCGTCGTCCAGTCCTCCCGCATGTGGGCGCAAACGGTCAAGCACCTCGCCTCACTGCCCCAGCCCGAGGCCCGCGCCGCCGCCGACCTTATCCGCAACGAACTCCTCAAAATATCCCCGCGCCTCATGCGCCACAGCGGGCCGGAATTCAGTTATCAAGCCCAGGCCGCCGCCGAGCTCGCCACCTCCTGCCGCCTAGGCCTTGAACGCCTGTCTTCCGCCCCCTTGGCCGACCAAACTTGGGTCCACGTGGATCGCGCCACCCCGCCCTTCCTCAGCGAAACCCAGTCCGTGCCCGACGCCCTCTCCACCCGCGCCAACCGCTACGGCCAGCAAGGCACCGCCACCCGCCGCATGCGCGTGAGCTTCGCCTGGAACAACCTCGCCCTCGCCGAGCTCCGCGACCTCAACCGCCACCGTACCGGCCACCGCTACACCCCGCTGATCCAGACCGGGTTTTACCTCCCGTCCGAGATCGCGCACGCCTCCCACCAGACCCTGCTCGACGAACAGCTCGCCCTCACCCGCGAACTGCTCACCCGCGGCGACGGTGCCTACGTTTACAGCCTGCTGCTTGGCGCGCAGACCCCCTTCGAGCACTGCACCCAGGCGGATAAATTTATCTACGAAGCGGAGTTGCGCACCGGCATGGGTGCCCACTACCGCTACGCCGAACACCTCAGCGCCGCCCTCGCGGGCTTTTTCAACCAAGTGCCCGAAGCGCGCAACTGGGTCGTCGAAGGCACCGCCGAGCCGGAATAACCTTGCCGCAGACCGCTTGCGGCAATGGTTTAACCCCGCATGAAACCCCTTGTCGGCCGATACCTCGCCGCCGGTCTGATTGCGGCCCTTACCTCCGCCGTAGCTGCTCCCGGAAAAGTAGATGCCACCCGCCGCGCCACTTCGGTCTCTACCGAGCAAAAAGCCGTGCTCCCGGAAAAGGTGCCCTTGCAGAAAAACGAAGTTCTTACCGACCAACGGTTCGAATCTCAAACCGTGCCCAAAAAAGACGCCCTCGTCGGCGAGCGCCGCAGCACCATCGAGACCAAGGAGACGCGCGAAAAAACCATGATTCAGCCCGAACGGAAGGACTACGATAAGATTGACCGCAAAGACAGTCCCTGGGCCGGAAAAATATCCCGATACTCCACCAAAGACGACACCTACACCACCGAGCGCACCAACCGCTTTCAGGATAAAATCGGCGAGGCATCCCCGGTCACCAACAAGGTCAAACCCGTCACCTCCCAGCGCACCGTCTTTGACCGCATCAACCGCTTTGCTTTTCGCAAAAACTCCGACACCAGCGTGACCCTCAGCACCGCCGGCAGCGAAAAAGCCCCCACCGACGCCTCCAACCGCTCCTCTCTCGGCAACCCCACCGTCACCGCCACGACCGAGCCTCCAGGCACGCCGAAGCGCTAACCCCTCTGCCGCGCTGGCCCCAACTCCACCACCCCACCCCTACCTGCCCGTGAAGTCCTTTCGCGTACTCCAGTTCAACATGCAGTTCGGTCAAACTTGGGACGACCGTGATCCCAACAACGCCCCGGTGCGGATCGAGGATGCCCTCGCCGAGATCACCCGGCACGATGCCGACATCATTCAACTCCAGGAGGTTGAGCACGCCCGCCCGCCGGCCGGCGCCACCACCACCGCCCCCACCCCAAACTACGACCGACTCCGGTCAGCCCTCCCCGGCTACCACTCCCACTTGGCCTTCCCCCCCGCCGACCCCCGCGAACTGCCCTTTGGCATCGGCCTGGCCATTTTTTCCAAACAGCCCCTCACCGCCACCTTCGCCGAGACGCTCCCCTCCCCGCCCATCGAGTTCGACTTCTTCGGCGAGAAAAAGACCCCCACCGACCGCCTGCTCATCGGGGCCAAAACCCACGCCGCCGGCCGCGAACTCGCCCTGTTAAACGTCCACCTGCTCGCGTTTTTCATGCTCAAGTCCGACAGCCGCGCCCACCCCGAGCAACGTCAACGCCTCGCCGCCCACCTGCGCGCCGCCCAAGGTGCGCCCACCATTCTAAGCGGCGATTTTAACGTCCGCGACCACGTCGGCCTCGCCGCCCAATTCGCCGCCGAGGGGTTCACCACCGCCCAAACCGAACACATCACCTGGCGGCGCATGCCCTACGTGCTGGATCATATCTTCTATAACTCCCCCCTTCGCTGCATCGGCAACCAAGTGGTGCCCACCCTGGCCAGCGATCACCACGTGCTCATCGCCGATTTCGTCTGGGCCTGAAACTCCGGCCCGGCGCAGCGCACGGGTGTAGGCTAGCGTTTCTCCCGCCGCACCCGCTCCTTCTCCTCCTCGCACTCGTCGTCGAGCCGCGCCTTTTCCCGCGCCAGTTGCACCCGCACCTGCTCGGCCTCGTCCGCCTCGCCGCGCACCAAGGCCTTTTCCATCTGCTCCTTGAGGAACACCTGCCGCTCCGCCCACTTGCCTTTGTAAACCAGATCGATCTCCGCCAGCCGCGCCTTTTGCGCCGGGCTCAACGGTTTTTCCTTAGGCTCCGATTTGGCCAGCCGTTCCATCGCGAGTTCGTAAGCGCTTTTCATAGGGCGCACAGTCAAACCAACCGCACCCCAAGCACAAGCCCCAGCCCGAGCACCGCAAACGGCAGCCAGTAACCGCCCTCCCGCGCCCGCCACCCCCGCGCGTAACCCACCGCCAGCAAGCCCAGCATCCCGGCCGACGCCACCGGCGCGCACCACGCCGCCACGAACTGCGCCTTCCACGCCACGCCGGGCACTTTCAACGCCAGTTCCACCGCGCCTTCCATGCCCGCCAGCACCAAGGCCGCCCCATGGTTGAACACACTCGCCAGCCCCGCCCACCCCAGTCCGCCGACCAACATGGCCGCCACTCCCGCAAACAGCACCAAGCCCGACACCGGAATCAGCACCAGATTCACAAAAAACCCCCCCGGCGAGAGCAGCCCGAAAAACGCCAGCGTCGCGGGCGTGCTCACCAACATCGACGCCAAACCCAGCGCCACCGCCCCGATCAACCCGCGCCCCGTCGCCTCCACCCCATGTTGCCAGGCCCGCCAGTCCGCCTTGGGCAAAACCGCCCACGGCCGCCACCCCTCCAACCACTTCTCCTGCAAAGGCACCCCGTGCAACAACAAGGCCGCCACGATCCCGTAACTCATCTGAAAACTCGCCGAAAACAGCTGGTGCGGGTCCACCACCAACACCGCCAGCGCCGAAGTCACCAAAGCCGCCAGACTGTTGCCCGGCGCGCGAAACTGCTGCGCCCCCAGCAAACACGTCACCATCCAAAACGACCGTACCGCCGAAGGCGACCCGCCCGTGATATCCACAAAAGCCCACAACACCCCCGTTCCCACCAAGAACCGCACCCGCCCCGGCACCCGCACAATCGCCAGCAAGGTATTCAAGGCCACCGCAATACCCGCCACATGCAGCCCCGAAATCGCAAAAAGATGCATCGTGCCGCTCTGGATAAACAACTCCTGCTGCGCCTCGCTCAGCTCCTGCTTTTTACCCAGCAACATCGCCACATACAGGTCCGCCAACCGGTCATGCCCGGCCAGCCCCATGCGCAAACTCGTTTCCAACCGCGCCGCCGCCCCCGCGCAAAACCGCACCCAAGCCCCCGCCTCGCTCGGCGCCCCCGCCAGCCGCCCCCGCGTAAAAGCGAAATTCGCCCCCTCATCCGCCAGAAACCGGTCAAAACTCCCCGCCTCCGGAAACTCAGGCACCGGCCGCAGCAAACCCGTCGCCGTAAACTCCACCCCGCGCAACGCCGGTGCCGTCCCCTTCGGCCACCCGCGCAAAACCGCACCCAAGCCCCCGCCTCGCCCGGCGGCGTGGCAAAGGTCCGCTCGATCCGCAGCGTCAAACGCGCCTCGCGCGGCGGCAGCGCCAGCTCATCCCACTCCGGCAAGCGCGCCCGTTCCTGCCCGGTCCGCAAGGCCCCCGCCGCCAGCATCGCCAGCAAAACCCCCCCCCAAATCCCCCCGCGTCGCGCCCCCGCCCCCCACGCCAGCACCAAACCCGCCAAAGCAACCCCCACCCACACCGCAGCCGCACACGCCACCAAGCCCCCATGCACCACCCCCGACCCCAAAGCCCACGCCCCCAGCAAACCCACCAACGGAGCCCGATGCGAAAGGCTGCGCGACCTCATGGCTAAAGCCCCAAAACCTGATTTAATAAATGAATAACATTCACCATAAAGCCTTTACCCCAATAAGCTCCCGTCCTCCCCGCCAACGCAAGCCCATCCCTCCGCCCCCACCATCCCTTCCCGTCCCGCCTCCTCTTCCCCCGCCCACCCCAAGCATCAAGTAACCTATTGGGTTACTTTGCCTGCGTGAACGCCTCCGTCATCAGGCGGAGATTCCGAGTCTCATTCGCGTTCAACCCTGTGGCGACCGCTGCGGACTCCGAGTTCCCGCCATTGACGCCCCCGCCAAGCCGCCTTGCTTTGACGTTTCATGGAATTCCTCGCCCATCCCGAAGTCTGGCTCGTTTCCCTGCTTACCCTCACGCTCCTCGAGATCGTCCTCGGCATCGATAACGTCATCTTCATCTCGATCCTCGCGGGCAAGCTGCCCCATTCGCAGCAAGCCAAGGCCCGCCAACTCGGGCTCAGCCTCGCCCTCGTCACCCGCATCATCCTGCTCTGCAGCATCAGCTGGCTGATGACGCTCACCAAACCGCTCTTCACCATCCCCGTCCTCAACCATTCCATTAACGGCAAGGAACTCATCCTCCTCGTCGGCGGCCTCTTCCTGATCGGCAAAAGCGTGGTCGAAATCCACGAAAAACTCGAAGGCGAAACCGGCCACGCCAACCCAACCGGCAAGGCCGTCTCCTTCACCGCCGTGATCGTGCAAATCCTCCTGCTCGATATCGTCTTCTCCCTCGACTCCGTCATCACCGCCGTGGGTATGGCCAACCAACTCTGGGTCATGATCGCCGCCGTCGTCATCGCCCTCGGCGTCATGCTCCTTTTCGCCGGAGCGATCAGCGACTTCGTCAACCGCCACCCGACCATCAAAATGCTCGCCCTGAGCTTCCTCATCCTCATCGGCGTCACCCTCGTCGGCGAAAGCCTCGGCCAGCACATCCCCAAGGGCTACATCTACTTCTCCATGGCCTTCGCCTTCCTCGTCGAAATGCTCAACCTCCGCCTGCGCGGCAAATCCGCCCACCCCGTCGAGCTCCGCCAAAGCGTTAAGTAACGAAATTTAAAACACCGCCATGGCCGGCGAATCCGATCTCTTCGATAGCTTCGACGCTGGGTCTCCGGCCTCCCCGGCCGCGTCGGCCGCCGCCCGCCCGCCCGAATCCACTGCTGCTCGCCCCTCCGCCGCGCCCGCCCACCAGCCCCTCGCCGCGCGCATGCGCCCGCGCACCCTGGCCGAAATCGCCGGCCAGGAACACCTCACCAAACCCGACGGCCTGCTCGCCCGCCTCATCAACGCCAACCGCTTCGGCAGCCTCGTTTTCTACGGCCCGCCCGGCTGCGGCAAAACCAGCTTCGCCGAGGTCATCGCCCGCGTCACTGGCAGCCGATTCGTGCGCGTAAACGCCGTCATGAGCAACGTCGGCGAACTGCGCGAAATCCTCGCCACCGCCCGCCGCCGCCCGAGCGAGCCCACCCTGCTTTTCATCGACGAACTGCACCGTTTTAACAAATCTCAACAGGACCTGCTCCTGCCCGACGTCGAGGAGGGCCACATCCGCCTCATCGGCGCCACCACCCACAACCCCGGCTTCTACGTCAACCCGCCCCTGCTCTCCCGCAGCCACCTTTTCCGCCTCGAACCGCTCGCCCCCGCCGCCGTCGCCACCGTGCTCGCCCGCGCCCTCGCCGACCCCGGGCGCGGTCTCGGCGCCACCGGCTGCACCGCCGAAGAAGCCGTCCTTCTCGACCTCGCCCAGCTCTGCGAGGGCGACCTGCGCCGCGCCCTCAATGCCCTCGAAGTCGTGGTCGCCGGCCTGCCCACCGGCGCGCCCATCACCACCCGCGAACTCGAACTCTTCGCCCGCGAGCGCCGCATCCGCTACGACGCCGACGAGGACGAACACTACGACACCATCTCCGCCTTCATCAAAAGCTGCCGCGGCTCCGATCCCGACGCCGCCCTCTACTGGCTGGCCAAGATGCTCGCCGGCGGCGAGGACGCCCGCTTCATCGCCCGCCGCCTCGTCATCCTCGCCAGCGAAGACGTGGGCCTGGCCGACGCCCTCGCCCTCCCCCTCGCCGTCGCCGCCCACCAGGCCTGCGAATTCGTCGGCCTGCCCGAGGCCGAATACGCCCTCGCCCACGCCACCCTGCACATCGCCTGCGCCCCCAAGAGCAACTCCGTGACCCTCGGCCTCGCCGCCGCCAAACACGCGCTCAACAGCCAGCCCGTGCAAACCGTACCCACCCCGCTGCGCGACAAAAGCGGCAAGGCCAACAAGCTCCTCGGCCACGGCAAAGGCTACCTCTACGCCCACGATTTCCCTGAAAACATCGCCCCGCAGGCCCACCTCGAAAAGCCCCTCGCCTTGTTCACCCCCAAGACCGCCGGCATCGAAGCCAAACTAGCCGAACGCCTCGCCCGCTGGCGCCAGCTACGCGCCCAGGCCCTCGCCCGCGACTAGGCCGCCGTCGCCGCAGGCACTACCGGCACCACCGGCGCCCTCTCCCGCAGCATCGTCACCGAAACCTCCAGCTTCTTCGTGCGCGTGCCCTTGAACACCCCGCGTGTCGGCGTGCCGTCGAGATAATCCCGCCCGATCGCCACCTTCACGTGCCGCTCACCCGCCACGCAGTCGTTGGTCGGATCCAATGGCCACCAGCACCCGCCCGGCAGGCAGACCTCCACCCACGCATGGCTCTCCGCCGCGCCGACCAAGGCCGCCAGCGCGGGCTTTTTCGACTCCGCCGCCGCCTTCTGCGTCTCCGTTTCGATGTAGCCCGTCACGTAGCGCGCCGGAATCTCCGCCGAGCGCAAAATCGCTATCATCACCTGCGCGAAATCCTGGCACACCCCGGCTTTCTGCGCCAGCACCTCCGTCACCGAAGTGTCGATACGCGTGCTCCCCGTGGCGTAGCGAAACTCCGTTTTTATCCAGCGGTTAAGCCTCAATAAAACGTCACCCAAGCCGCAGCTCGGCTTGAAAAACTGATTCGCCAGCCGATGCACCTCCATCGACATCGGAATCGCCGGCGAGGGCATCAAGTACTCAAACAAAGCCAGCCGCTCGCTCCGGTAAATCTGCCGCGCTTCCGAAACGCTGATTTCCAGCGCCGCCGCCGGGGCCGCCCAGGCCAGCGTCTCCACCTCCGACTTGCTCTCCAAAACCAACTCCTCGTGCCGGTGCGCCACCGCAAACGACTCCACCGCGTTGCCGTAATAGTCGGTGTAGCCATGCACTTTGCCCGCCGGCGTGGTCACAAAACTCCGCGCCAGCAAACGCTGCCGCCCGTCCGACACCGGTGTGAGCCGCGCCTCCATGAAGGACTCGCTCGCCTCGCCGGCGTAGAGGTAACGGGTGCGATGGTTGATGCGGAAACGCATGGTCAGGGTTCTGGAGCGGATAAAATGGCGTGGGGACGCGCCGGATAGCAAGGTTTGGGCCGACCGATTGACACCTCTCTTTTCGCCGCCGAACCTCCCCTTCCCATGTCCGCCGCCTCCCAGCCCTTTGATTCCGTCGAAGCCGCCCTCGCCGATATCGCCGACGGCAAACTCATCATCGTCACCGACGACGAGAACCGCGAAAACGAGGGCGACCTCGTCATGGCCGCCAGCAAAGCCACCCCCGAGACGGTCAACATGATGATCCGCCACGCCCGCGGCCTCATCTGCGTGCCCACCACCGGGGCATCACCACCGGCATCAGCGCCTACGACCGCGCCCGCACCATCCGCCTGCTCGCCGGCTCCGAAACCCAGCCCGACGACCTCGTCCAGCCCGGCCACATATTCCCCCTCCGCGCCCGCGACGGCGGCGTGCTAGAACGCGCCGGCCACACCGAGGCCGCCGTGGACATCGCCTCCCTCGCCGGCCTGCACCCCAGCGGCGTCATCTGCGAAATCCTCAACGAAGACGGCACCGTTTCCCGCCTGCCCGACCTCATCAAGATGAAGGCCCAGTTCGGCCTGAAACTGATCTCCATCGCCTCCCTGATCGAATACCGCCTGCGCCGCGAACGCCTCGTCGAGCAAGTCAGCGCCCGCCCCTTCGCCAGCGACTACGGCGACTTCCAACTCCACATTTTCCGCCACCGCCTCGACGGCCGCCACCACCTCGCCTTCGTGCGCGGCGAACTCACCGCCGAGCCCACCCTGGTGCGCGTGCAAAGCGAGAATCTGCTCGCCGACGTCTTCCGCCAGCGCGGGGCCAAGTCCACCCAAGTCCTCGCCGCCGCCTTCGCCGCCGTGGCCCGCGCCGGGCGCGGCGTCGTCCTCTACATGGAGCACGCCCAAGGCGGAGCCAGCGTGGTCAAACGCCTCGAAAATCTCCACGCCCCCGCGCCGACCATGGATTTCCGCGACTACGGCACCGGCGCGCAGATCCTCACCGCGCTCGGCTTGAGCAAAATCCGCCTTTTAACCAACCACACCCGCAAGGTAGTCGGCCTCGACGGCTACGGCCTGGAAATCGTCGAACAAGTGCCCCTTTAAGGCGGGGTCGCAGTCCCCCGCCGTTCTCCAACGGCGTCGCCGCTTGCTTATTCTAGTTCGCCTTCAAGTTGAGCCGCATTGGCCGGGACGGCCAACCCTACATGTAATGCATAGCTTACTCACATCTGGGGATTTGTGTAGCGTTGGCCGTCCCCGGCCAATTCCGACTTGCTGCTCATCCTGACCGCGAAATGGATATCAGTGCCCGCCCTGCGTTTTCACCCCGACCAAACCGGGCGAACCACTCAAACGCGGCCAGATGAAGCCATAAATCGCCACCACCAAGAAACACCCCGCCGGCATCGCGAAGCCGATCGACATATTGTAAGTATCTCCCAGCCAACCCATCAGCTTCGGCATGATCGCCCCGCCCATGATGGCCATGACGATAAACGAAGAGGCGAGCTTGGTCTTCGCCCCCAAGCCATGGATGCCCAGCGCGAAAATCGTGGGGAACATGATCGACATAAAAAAGAAGCTCAAAAACACCGAGAACACCGAGACCCAGCCCAGCTTGAGGGTGATCAAAAGCATCAACACCGCGTTAATCGCCGCATAAGTGCCCAGCGCCTTGTGCGCCGCCACCCGGCTTAGCAACCCGGACCCGGTAAAGCGCCCAAGCAGAAACAAGGTAAACCCGAAATACGCCAGGAGCTTGGTCGCACCCGACTCGTTGACGAACCAGCCCCCGTCGCGGATCTCCACGCCGCGCTGACCGCCAAACATCCACGAGGAACTAAGCGATTCCCCCACCGAAGGCACTTCGGCTACGATGTAATTGATGAAAAAACTAAAAATGCCCGCCTGCGCCGCCACATAGACGAACTGCGCCAGCACCGCTCCGGCGAAATGCCGGTTACTCCAAAGCGGCCGCGCCGCCCTCGCGTTATCTTCATCGGTATGAACCGTTTCAGTGGGCTGAATGTCGGGGATTTTTGCAAAAAAGAAAACCACCGCCAGCACCAACACCGCCGCCGCCACCCCTGCATACGGAATCCAAAGGCTCTGATGCGCCTCCTCCAAACTCTTTTCGGAATAGAAAAACATGCCGCCAATAATCGGTCCCAGAATCCAACCCACCCCGTTAAAAGTCTGGGCGATATTGATGCGAACCGCCGCATACTGAGGAGGCCCCAACACCGTCGTGTAAGGATTGGCTATCGTCTCCAGGAACGTTAGCCCCATCGCGATCACACACACCCCGAGCAGAAACGCCCAAAAGGTCGAAATCTGCGTCGCGGGGATAAACCACAGACACCCCGCCGCCACCATCAACAAACCGCCGATGATACCACCCTTGTAGCCGATCTTACGCGCCAACCAACCCGCCGGCAGCGCCATTAAAAAATATCCCAGATAGTGGGCGAATTGCACCCAGGCCGACTGTCTCTTGCTAAGATGAAGGTAGTCCTGAAAATGCTTATCCATCACGTCGATCATGCCATTGCACATCGCCCAGAGGAAAAACAACGAGGTGATCAGTGAAAAGGTCAGCAGATAATTCTGACCGTCAGGACCGCGAAACAGGCCGGTGGGCTTACTCATAATAGTAGAGGATTGGGAGGGGGATCAGTGGGGCCGGGGCTCTAATACTCTCATAAAGAGCATAAAAACTCCTATCTACACCATGCCCGAAGAATACGCGCAAAATCTAGCAAAAACTATCAGTATCTATCAGTTTTGTGCGTTATTACCCGGCCGCAGGTTCCCCCGCTTGGGAAAGTAATTTGGTCCCGGGGCTGTAAGCCGGATTATGTGACCGCCGCCTCGCGGCGACGGCTGACAGCCATTTCTCTCCACGCCCGGGCCTGCGCCCGGGCCGGTCCGCCGGTGCCGCTCGCGCTTGCGCGTCTGCGACCCGGAAGATGCGGCATACCCGCGACTAATGGACGAGCCGCCCAGTCGCCTATTTTGCCTTGCACCGGAAGGGGTTTGCCCTGCCGCCGCCATCACTGGCGGCGCGGTGGGCTCTTACCCCACCTTTTCACCCTGACCCCGCGGTTGCCCGCATGGCGGTTTGTTTTCTGTGGCACTTTCCGTCAACGCGCCTTGACGCGCGCCGCCTGGACTTGGCCCCGGTTAAGGAGACCTCGGCCAGCATCCTGCCCTGCGGTGTCCGGACTTTCCTCTCCGACGAGGTTCTCTGCCAAACGCCTCGCTTTCACGAAGCGTCATGGGATGCGAAAGAACGTCGGAGCGACCATCCGCCCCGGGACCAAGCGCGCACCCTGCTCCGCCCCCGCGCCCGGCTCAACGCCCAACTTTGGCTAAATTCATCCGCCGCCGAACTCCTACGGTCCGGGGGGCGCACCCGTCCCGGGTGCTGCGTCGGGCCTCCGCGCCCGACGCTCCGACCCTCACGCGTAATCCCAATACAAAATGCGCCCGCACTGGTCGCAGATCCCCAGCTTCGCCGGATCCGCACTCCGCGAGCCCGACTCCGCCTCGCTCGAAACCTTTAAGTGACACCCGCCGCACTTGCCCCCGCGCAAAGGCACCACCACCGGCCACTGCCGCGCCGCCACCCGCTCATACACCCGCAGCGGCAGCTCCGGCACTCCGCTGCGCGACTCGCCCGCCGCCGCCTTTGCCTCCACCAACTCGGCGCTTAAATTTTTCTCCCGCTCCACCAAGGTCGCCAGCTTGGCCTCGTAGCGGCTGATGTTGCCCTTGAGCACGCCCTCGGCGGTTTCAAAGCGCACCTTCGCCTCGTCGATCTGGAACATCACCCCGATCTCCTGCTCCTCCAGCGCCCCGATGGCGGCCACCATCGTGTCGATCTCTTTGCCCAAGGCGTGATACTCGTCGTTTTTCTTCACGCTCAACTGCTGGGTGCGATACTTCGCCAGCTTCGTCTCCGCCGAGCCGATCTCGGTCTGGAGCAACTTCTTTTTGCTCTCCAGGCCCATGAGTTCCAGCCGCGCCGTCTCGATCGCACCCTTCTCGGTCGCGATGGATTGGTTAACCTGCGCCCGCTCCACCGGCACGGCGGCGAGCTGCTGCTCCAGTTGACGGCGACGCGAATCGCGATCCTGAACCACCAGCAACTGGGTCAATACGGCATGCGGCATGCCCCACCCATTGCCGCGCCCCGCGCCGGGTTCAAATGTAATACATTTCCTCGCCGCTCTTCGCCGCGAGCTGCTCCAGCGTCACCGCCCGGCACTTCGCCTCCAGCACCGCCCGCACTTCGCGCCAGGCCTGCGCCACCCGCCGCCCAGACTGCCCCTGCACCGCGCCGCCCAGCTCCAGCACGTCGCCCTCGATCAAGGTAACGACGTCAAAAAGCGAAATATCCGCCGCCGGCCTCGCCAGCGCGTAGCCACCCTGTTTCCCGCGACGGCTCAAGATCAGCCCCCCGTTGCGCAGCTCGCTCAGGATTTGCACCAGATAATTCGCCGGCACCGCCTCGGATTGGGCCAACTCCTCGATATGCGCCAACTCCTCGCCCCCGTGGCGACGCGCCAACTGCACCAAGACCCGGCAGGCATAATCGACTTTTACGGAGAGTTTCACGAGAAGCGCTAAGCTGGCCCCACGCCAAAGCCCGGCACAACCCGGAACTTCCGCCCCGCGTCCCCATTAACCGCACCCTCCATTCCCCGCGCCCCAACCTCACCCCCGCCCCCCTGTCTCATCCACCCCCGGCCCTCCTGCCTCCAACACAAAGTAACCTATTAGGTTACTTTGTATTGGAGCGCCTTTAGATCGCACAAAAAACTTTTTCCTGCGCGCTCCCATGATCCTGCCTCGCGGCGCGGCATTTGTTTCTCTCAACTAGCTCATCTCATGCGCCCCTTTCGTATCCTCCTCGCCCACGAGCTCCGCATGCTTCTGGTCACCCCCGCCACTTACGTCGCGGCCACGCTCTTCCTGCTCGTCATGGGTTTCGTATTCTCCGGCATCCTCGAAACCTTCGCCGCCGCCGCCCAGGAGGGCTCGCCCGCCTCGGTGTTTTTCCAGCTTTTCTGGCTCCCGGTGTTTTTCATGGTCCCGCTCCTCACCATGAAGTGCCTCGCCGAAGAGCGCCGCCTCGGCACCATCGAAACCCTGCTCACCACCCCCGTCACCACCGCCGAGGTCGTGCTCGCCAAATTCTTCGCCGCCTACGCCCTCTACCTCGCCCTCTGGGGCTCCACCGGCGGGTTTTTCTACATCCTGCAAAAATTCGCCGGCCCCACCCAGCCCCTCGATTACGGTCCTCTGCTCGGCGGCTACCTCTTCATCACCGTCTCCGGCGCGCTCTTCATCTCCCTCGGCATCCTCGCCAGCGCCCTCACCCGCAACCAGGCCGTCGCCGGCATCCTCACTTTCGTCCTCCTGCTCACCCTCGTCATCGGCACGCGCTTCGCCAGCACCCTCGAGTTGCTCAAACTCGAAACCATGACCAACGCCCGCCAGGCCCTCGACTACGTGCAGATCTTCACCCACCTCGAAGACTTCACCCGCGGCGTCATCGATACCCGCCAGGTCCTCTACTACCTCAGCGGCGCCAGCCTCGCCCTCATCCTCGCCATCATCGGCGTCGAAACCAAACAACTCCACAGCTAACCGGCCCCGTTCTCCCCGCTCCCCGCTTCCGTTCTCCCCGCTCCTCGCTCCCGCCTCCCCGCTTTTAGCCCGCCCGATGTCTTCCTCGTTCGCCACCGCCCGCCGTCTCCGCACCGCCCACCTGCTGCTCCAGGCCCTGCTCCTGCTCGCCCTCGTAGTCGGCCTCAACTACCTCGCCACCAAACACGCCTGGCGTTTCGACCTCTCCCGCCACGCCCGCCACTCCCTCTCGCCCGAGACCCGCTCCTACCTGCGCGAACTCTCCGCCCCGGTAAAAATCGTCGTCACCCTCAGCGAAAACACCGACGACGACGGCGTCGCCCAGGCCTCCCGCGATGTCCGCGCCCTGCTCCGCGACTACGTCGAGGCCTCCGCCGCCAACCCCCGCGCCCCCATCGCCGTCGAGTTCGTGGACGTTTACCAAAACCGCGCCGCCGCCCAGCGCCTCGGTATCGACAAACCCAACACCATCCTCGTCGCCTCCGGCCCCAAAACCCGCACCGTCGGCCTCACCGAGCTCTACGACGTCAAGGACCGCGAAAAAACCGCCTTCAAGGGCGAACAGGCTTTCACCGCCGCCATCCTCGACGTATCCCGCCCCGGCAAACAACCCGTCTATTTCCTCACCAGCCACGGCGAGATGGACCCCAACGACACCGATCCCGCCCGCGGCCTTTCCCTCCTGCGCGACGAACTCGCCCTGCGTAATTTCGACCTCGCCGTCCTCGACCTGAGCAACCCCGAGGACCGCGCCCGCGTGCCCGCCGCCTCCCTCCTCGTCATCGCCGCCCCCCAGGGCCGCTACAGCCCCGACGAACAGGAATTTCTCCGCCGCCACCTCTCCGCCTCCGCCGGCCGCATCCTCGCCCTGCTCAACCCCGCCAACCCCCACGGCCTCGACGAACTCCTCTTCGACTGGGGCGTGCTCGCCGACGATGTCGTCATCCTCGACCAAAGCGCCGAGGGCCGCTCGGACACCGGCGATCTCATCCTCTACCCCACCACCTCCGGCCACCCCGTCATCGAATTCCTCGCCTCCAACAAAATCGCCGTCCGCTTCGGCCCCTCCCGTTCCGTCCGCCCCGATCCGGGCCGCTCCCTCGACCCCGGCCTGAACACCCTCCCCCTCCTCGCCACCTCCCCCGGCGCCTGGGGCGAACGTTCCTACCGCCAGCGCGGCCCCGCCGCCTTCGACCCCGCCGTGGACCTCGCCCCGCCCCTCGCCGTCGGCACCGCCGCCGAACGCGTCGCCCCCAAAGACAAACTCCCCTTCAGCGTGCGCAGCGGCCGCCTCATCGTTTACGGCGGCGGCGAATGGCTCGCCAACGCCCGCCTCGCCGCCGGCGGCAACCTCTCCCTCGCCCTCGCCTCCATCAACTGGCTCGTCGATCGCGACACCCTCCTTCAGCTCCCGCCCCGCCCCATCGAGAAATTCCAGCTCTCGCTCAACACCGTCCAGCTCGGCCGCCTCCGCCTCAGCCTCCTCTTCGCCCTGCCCGCCCTCACCGCCACCCTCGGCCTCCTCGTTTACTGGAGCCGCCGCCGTTAAAAAAAGCTGAAAGAAATACGTTCTGTAATTCCCAACCCGTCCGCCCAACACCCTCAACCTTTCCGCTTTTCAGCTTTTCCGCCTTTCAGCCTTTTCCTCCCACCGTGCGCTCCACCTTCACCGCCATCCTCCTCGCGCTCAACCTCGCCGTCTTCGGCTACCTCTACTTCTCCGAACACCCCTGGTCCTCCACCGGGCGCATCGAGGAAAACCGCCGCCGCGTCCTCGGCCCCGAAGCCGCCAACCTCACCGCCCTCGATCTCCTCGCCCCCGCCCCCCGGCCCGCCCCCGGTGCCGAGCCCGCCACCCCCGCCGCCCCCGAAACCCGTATCCGCCTCGAACGCACCGGCGAGGCCTGGTTCCTCACCACCCCGCTCAACTGGCCCGCCAACGACTTCGCCGTCCGCCGCATCCTCACCGCCCTCCAGTTCCTCGAACACGAGACCAGCTTTCCCGTCTCCGACCTCGCCCGCAACGGCCAGACCCTCGCCGACTACGGCCTCGCCGCCCCCCGCCTCGTCGTCACCGCCACCCCCGCCCCCGCCACCCCCGGCACCGTCGCCGCCCCGCCCTTCACCCTCAAAATCGGCGACGGCACCGCCGTCGGCAAAAACCTCTACATCCTCTCCCCCGACTCCACCCGCATCCACGTCGTGGACGGAGCCCTCGCCGAAGCCCTCGCCCCCGACCTCGCCAAACTCCGCTCCGACCAGCTCCTCACCGTCCCCGTCTTCGAAGCCCGCGCCCTCACCCTCCAGACCTCCGCCAACACCACCCGCACCCGCCTCCGCCGCGACCAGACCCGCTGGCTCTTCGAAGCCCCCATCACCACCCGCGCCGCCAAGACCCCCGTCGATCTCGCCATCAACGGCCTCAACGCCCTCCGCGTCACCCGCTTCCTCGCCCCCGCCGAAACCCCCGCCCCCGACCTCACCGGCCTCGCCACCCCCCGCCTCCGCATCACCCTCGAAGGCAACGCCCGCCGCGAAACCCTGCTCCTCGGCCTCCCCGTCAAACCCGCCGCCCCCGACGGCGAAACCATCGAGCTCTTCGCCCGCCTCGACGACCGCGCCACCACCTTCACCACCACCGTCCCCACCGAGCTCCTCAACACCCTCGACCGCGCCCAGACCACCCTGCGCGACCGCGCCCTGCTCGACTTCGACCCCGCCCTCGTCACCGCCCTCTCCCTCGCCGCCCCCGAGCCCGCCCCCGCCCTCCGCCTCCAACGCCTCGACGCCACCACCCCCGGCACCCCCGCCGCCTGGCAACTCGCCTCCCCATCCCTCGCCGCCCCCCTCCGCGCCGACCGCGAACTCGTCGAAAAACTTCTCCGCCAACTCCAACTCCTCTCCGCCACCGCCCCCAAGCCCGGCGCCTCCCCCTTCGTCTCCGACGCCCCCACCGCCGCCGAAATCGAGAACCTCGGCTTCAACCGCCCCGAACGCACCCTCACCCTCCAGCTCGCCCCCGCCCCCGCCGCCGCCAATTCCCCCGCCTCCCCGCCCTCCACCCTGGTCCTCCAAATCGCCGCCCCCGGCGGCGCCGACCCCGGCGCCTACGCCCGCATCCTCGGCCAACCCTACGTTTACGCCCTCCGCCCCGAGACCCTCGACGCCCTCCCCATCGCCCCCCGCCTCTGGCGCGAACGCGCCCTCCAAACCCTCCCGCCCGCCACCACCATCACCCGCCTCGTCCTCCGCCCCGCCACCGGTGACGCCCCCCCCCTCCTCGATTACAGTCCCTCCGCCACCCCGCCCCCCGCCCCCGTCGCCACCCTGCTCGCCGCCCTGCGCGCCCTCCGCGCCCAAACCCTCATCCGCGAAGACTACCCCGCCACCGTCCCCGTGGACGGCGTCGAAAAACCCTGGGCCTACATCCTCGAAGCCACCCTCGAACCCGCCCTCCCCACCGGCCCCCTCATTCTCACCCTCGCCGAACGCTCCGGCGGCCGCACCCAGTTCGCCGGCAGCCCCACCCTCGGCCTCGTCTTCACCCTCCCCCAACCCGTCCTCGACGCCCTCTGGACCCTCCTCTACCCCGCCCCGCCAGCCGCGCCCGCCGCGCCCTGATTAGGTGAAGGAGCTCCCGCCTTATGTGCGCTTCACTGATTCTTTGGCCGGGGACGGCCAACACTACAAAAAAATGTAGCGTTGGACGTCCTCGGCCAATCTCCGAGGTCTTTTATCGCACTTTAACAAAGCAGCAGAAATTTACCCTGCGTCTAAAAAGTGAACCCCCTCTCTTCCCATCGAGACCATTGACCGTCACATCGAAAACCGCTCGTTTCACATCGCGAAACCCCTTCCCCTCGGGGCGCTCATTGAGCCGCCCCATGAGTGGTTTCCCCCCTCACCGATCCGCAGCCGCCACCCGCACCATGAATCCCATGACTGGCTTAACCCCTTTCCATTCGGTGCTTAAGTCCCGCCCCCTCTGAGTCGATAAGCCCCTACCGTGTTCACCTGGCTGCGCAACTTATGGGCCTTTCTCGCCCCGCCCTCCCCCGGCGGAGCAGCCCCCGTTCGCGCCGTCCCTCCCGCCCGGCCCGCCCCCCGGCCCGCCCCCCGGCCCGCCACCCCGCCTCCTCGCGCCCCCGGCACCAACCCGGCCCTCCGCACGGACTCCCCCCGCCCCTCCCCGCCTCCCCTCACCCAAAGCCTCGCCGAGACCCTTCGCTGCTCCGAAGCCCAACTCGCCCTCCGCGCCCAAGCCGAGGCCGCCGCCGAGGACAAATACCAGATCGAGGCCGCCCTCCACGCCCTCAAACAGATCCCCGCCCTCAAGTCCCTCGCCGACAAGTTCACCCGCTCCCTCGGCCGCGAAACCATCGAGATCGACGAAGTCGTCGCCTCCCTCAGCCACGACCCCTCCCTCTGCGTCCGCATCCTGCGCATGGCCAACTCCGTCGCCATCGCCTCCCGCGAACCCGTCAGCGACCTGCCCACCGCCGTCCACCTTCTCGGCGTCAACCGCGTGCGCATGATGTCCCACGCCCTCCTCCTCCAGCGCGACACCGAAGGCATCGCCCAAGGCTTCGATTGGAAACACCTCTGGATGCATGCCCTCGCCACCGCCATGCTGGCCGAGCGCCTCGACACCTGGAGCGGCCGCCACGCCTCCCCCGCCCTGCAAGTCTGCGCCATCCTGCACGACGTCGGCAAAATCGCCCTCTCCGTCGTAGCCCCCGAAGCCTATCCCGGCATCCTCCTCGCCGCCTGGCAAACCCAAGCCTCCCTCCCGCCCCTCGAAGTTGCCCGCCTCGGCCTCGACCACCGCGAAGCCGGCCGCATCTTCGGCCAGGAATCCGGCCTCCCCCCCGTCGTGCTCGACGCCATCGCCCACCACGACGCCCCCGTCCTCGCCGCCCCCGAAAACCAAGCCACCGTGGCCCTCGTCGGCGTCGCCAACCAATGGGCCAAACTCTACGGCCTCGGCTTCAGCGGCGACGGCTCCAGCCAACCCGTGGACCTCTGGGAAACCCCCGCCTGGGCCGCCTGGGCCCGCACCCTGCCCGCCGCCCCCGACCCCGGCTCCTTCGCCCTCCACGAACCCGCCTGGCTCGACCAAGTCCGCCACGAACTCGCCGCCTTCCACAGCTAAAAGCGGTCGGAAATGTAGGGCGGGGTCGCAGGTATAGTTTTACTTAACCCGAGTTCCGCAGTTAGCGCGGTCGGCTAAAAAAGTTTCAGAGGAGAGCGGATTTTTGGCGGCGGGCGGCTACGAGGGAAGACGAGTTTCTGGAGGCATGTAGTGCCGAACACCCCGTTGAGGAGCGCTTGGGTTTCTGCGATACTGCCGGGCATGT
>JAPLTN010000055.1 GCA_026398135.1 Verrucomicrobiota bacterium | reverse complement strand
CGTGAACCTCGGGGCCAACCTCGACACCGTGGCCAGCCTGACCGGCAACGGCGGCACCCTCGCCGGCACCGGCACCCTCACCGCCGCCACCTACGCGTTGAACGACGGCACCACCCTCAACGCCAACCTCGGCGCCGGCATCGTGACTTCCAATGGAACCGTCGCCATTAACGGCAACACCGGCACCGGCACCTTGGCTATCGCCACCGGCACGACCACGCTTAGCGGCGCGTCATCCGCCGCCACCGTCACTGTGGCCGATACCGCCGTGCTGACCACGACCGCCACCGGCAGCCTGGCCGACACCGCCGCCGTTGCACTCACCGGCACTGGTGCCCTCAATCTCGGACAGTCCGAGACCATTGGCAGCCTATCCGGCGCAGGCAGCATCGCCCTCGCGGCCAATACCCTTACCCTCTCCAGCGGCACAGGCGGCACTTCATCCGCCCTTATCGGCGGCACGGGCGGCATTATTCTTACTGCCGGCACCCAGACACTCTCCGCTGCCAACACCTACACCGGCACGACCACGGTTTCCGGCGGCACCCTCACCCTCAGCGGCACCAGTCAGTCCGCCGCGCTCGCGGTCGGTGCCGGCACCCTGAACGTTAACGCCGCTTCCGTCGCTACCACCGCAACCATCGCGTCGGGCGCCTTTCTTACCACGGGTGCGGCCAACGTTATAAACGACCGCGCGAACATCGCCAACGCCGGCACCCTGACTCTGGGCGGCAACGAAACCATCGGCAGCCTCAGTGGTGCCGGTGACGTGGCCCTCGGTGCCAACACTCTCACCTTCACCGGCAACGGCGACGCCACCGCGGGTGAAATCAGCGGCGATTTCTCCGGCTCCATCACCGGTTCCGGGCAATTGCTCAAAAACGGCACCGACATCCAGATTCTCAGCGGCTCCAGCAGCTACAGCGGCATCGCGACCGTGGATGCCGGCGTTCTCCGCGTGACGGGTGCCATCGCGCTAGGCACCGCCGGTGCCTCCGCCCGCACCGTGGTCAATACTGGCGGCACGCTCCAGGTCGCGGGCGGCATCAGCCTCTCCGAGGTTATTCGTCCCACCGGCGTCGGTGCGGCGAACACCTACGCGGGCAACGATTCCGACCTGACCACCCTTGGCGCGATCAACAGCTTAAGCGGCAACAACACCCTGACCGGTCAGATCGGTCTGATCGGCGGCGTCCCGGAAATCACCATCGGCGTGAATGCCGACAAACTCACCATCACGAGCGATATTCTCCGCTCCGGTCTGGCCTTGGTGCCCAAGCTCACTTTCCAAACCGCGGAAAACTCCACCATCGCGGTCACGGGTAACAACGCCGGATTCCAGCTCTCCAACGTCGCCGATCTTTCCAAGACCGGTCGCGGCACCCTCGATATCACCGGCATTATCGGCAACAACTCCACCGGTGACGTTTACCTCCAGGACGGCACCCTGCTGGTCGGCGCCGAAGCCCAGCTCGGCGGCAGCAAGGTCCTTTTCGGTTCCACCGATCGCGGCACCTTCCGTATCGACGTCTTGGCGACGCAGTCCGCCATTGCGGCCGGCGCGGGCAACGTGCTCACCGGCGGCGACGGCACCTGGGCCGACTTCCGCAACACCGCGTTCGATTTCACCGGCGGCGACGGGACCTTCCGCACCGACGTCGATACGGCGGTTTCCCTGGCCAACCTGCAAAATACCACCGGCTCCTTGCTGATCAAAACCGGCACCGCCGACCTGCTGATCGATCAAGTCGGTGTCGTCACCAAGTTGCTGCCCGGTCTCCTGATCGACGCCGGCACCGTCTCCTTCCGCACGGAGGACGGGGCCGCGTTGACCATTGGCAGCCTTTCCCAATCCACCGGAGCTTCTGGCGGGTCGCTCGCGTTTGGCACGCTGGATGTCACCTTCGCGCAAAGCACCTCCGGCACCTTCGCCGGCGGGCTCTCCGGCACCGGCGATCTGGTGGTCAACACCAGCAGCAACGCCACGCTCGCCCTGGGCGGCGTGCTCAGCGGTTTCTCCTCCGTCTCCATCGGCGGCAATGGCACCGGTTCCGTCACCCTATCCGGCGACAGCACCTACACCGGTCCGACCAACGTCACCACCGGCGGCTCGTTGCTGCTCTCCGGCACGAGCCAGACCTCGGCCCTCGACGTCGCCACCGGCGCAGTCTTCACCCTCGGCGCTTCCGACCGACTGCTCGATAGCGCTACTGTCACCAACTCCGGCACTTTCGCCACCGGCGCTTTCAACGAAACCGTCGCCACCTACACCAGCACCGGCGGCACGCTCAGCGGCACCGGCACGCTCACCGCCACCACCTACACCCTGGGCGCCGGTTCGCTTGTTTCCGGCAAGCTCGGCCTCGGCGCGCTCACCGTAACCGGCGACACCAGCATCACCGGCACCGCCGCCGCGTCCACCGTGGCGGTCAACTTAGGCGCCACCCTCACCCTCGACGGCGACAACCTCGCCGACACCGCCGCCCTGACCAACGCCGGCATCCTCTCCCTCGGTGCCAACACCGACACCGTCGGCAGCTACGTAAGCAACGGCGGCACGCTCTCCGGCACCGGCACCCTGACTGCCGCCACCTACGCGCTCAACACCGGCACCACCCTCAATGCCAACCTCGGCGCGGGCAACGTGACCACGAACGGCGCGGTCGCCATCAACGGCAACCTTGGCACCGGCACCCTGGCCGTCGCCAGCGGCACAACCACGCTGGCGGGCGCGTCCTCCGCCGCCACCGTGACCGTGGCCAGCACCGCCACCCTGACGACCACCGCCACCGGCAGCCTGGCCGACACCGCGTCGCTGGCCCTCACCGGCACCGCGATCTTTAATCTCGGTCAGAACGACACCATCGGCCAGCTCACCGGCGCGGGTGTGGTCAACCTCGCCGCCAATACCCTCACCCTCGCCAACGGCGGCGGTGCATCGTCCTCCGCCGTCCTCACCGGCACCGGCGGCCTCACCCTGCTTTCCGGCACCCAGACGCTGACCGGCGCTTCCACCTACACCGGCACCACCACGATCACTGGCGGCACCCTCAATCTCAACGGCACCACCGCCTCCTCCACCTTAAACGTGGGCACCGGCGCCGCCCTCAACGTCAACGCCGCCTCTTCCGCGTCCACCATCACGGTCGGGCCCAACTCGGTGCTTACCACCGGCTCGGCTAATCTCCTGGCCGACAACGTGGAGGTGACCCTAAGCGGCACCACCGCCACCGCCGGACGCCTCGTCCTCGGCGGCAACGAGCTGATCCGCAAGCTCAACAGCGCTTCCAATACGGCCGGCCGCGTGGACCTCGGCGTGCACACCTTAAGCGTTACCGAGGGCGGCACTTTTAACGGTCTCGTTACCGGCACCGGCATCCTGGCGCTCACCGGCGGCAACATCACGCTCACGGAGGCCACCGTCATTAATTCTACCCTCATCAATTCGGCTACGCTCAATCTTGGCCAATCCGCCACCGTCAACGCCCCTGTCACCAACACCGGCACCGGCCTGATCAATCTTAACAACAACACCTTCACTTCCACGGTCGGCACCACGCTCGCCGCGGGTAGCATCATCACCGGCTCCGGCGTCTTCGTACAGTCTGCCGGCGCTCTCGGCGGCACCGGTACGGCCTCCAACGTGCGCATCACCTCCACCGGCACGCTCTCTCCGGGCAACAGCCCCGGCGTCCTTAATCTCACCGGCAACCTGGAGATTGGCGGCGGCACCGGCGCTCCGACCTACCGCGCCGAATGGGATGGTCTCGCCGGCGCCGGCGCGGTCTCCGGTCACGATCAGGTCAAGGTGGCCGGCACCGTCACCTTGAGCCCCGCCAGCACCCTGGCCATCACGCGCTCCACCGGAGCCTTCACGCCGGTCCGTGGCGAACGCGCCCGCATCCTCGCCAACGCCGCCGGCACCGGTGATCCCGCCATCACCGGAGTTTTCAGCGACGTGACCAATTCCTTCACCGGCGGCGTCGTGCTCGATCTGACCACCGGCGAACTCATCGGCACCGGCCTCAATCTCGCCACCACCGGCAAGGGCGCTCGCGGCCTCGGCGCGGACTTCACCAAATATTCCGACCTCACTGACAACGCCCGCGCTTTGCTCGCCGCCGTTCAGACCGATGCCTTCGCCTCCGACGCCAACGGAATCCAGCTCCGCTCCGCCACCGCCAGCGGCATGGTCGTGCGCGACTTGTTGATCGACGCCACCGACGCGCCGTTCGTGACCGCCGGCAAGCTTTCGCCCGAGACCTACGCGGCCGACACCGCCTACGCCGTGCGCGCCACCCGCAACTACGCCGAGACCGCCTTGCACGCCTCCCCCGTCGTGCAGGCCAAGGACATCAGCGTGTTCACCGCCTACACCAGTCTCGACGTCGGCCGCACCGACAGCTCGCTCAACCAAGCGAACTATGCCCTCGATACCGCCGGCTTCCTGCTCGGTGGCTCCACTCTTATTGGCAACAAACTCACCGTCGGTGCCTATGGAGCTTTTGATACCGGCAACGTAAACTCCGACCGCCGCCACGGCGATGTCACCGGCCAATCCTACGGGCTCTTTGGCGAATACGTGCTCAACACCAAACGCACCCTCGCGCTGACCGCCGCCGCCAACCTGGGCAGCTACGATACCGACTCCACTCGCGGCACCGCGCTCGGTCGCGCCACCGCGAATGGCGTGGGCACCAACGCCAGCGGCCTGGCCCTCGGCCTGCGTTACGACTTGGGCAAGGCTGGCCGCTATGGCGTTTCGCCTTACGCGGGCTTGAACCTCGTCAACGCCTCCACCGAGGCCTTTACCGAGACCGGTTCCATTGATGCCCTGGCCGTCAAGTCCATCGACTACACCAGCCTGCAAGGCGAACTCGGCGCACGCGGCTACGTGATGATCACCGAGCAGTTCTCCCTGACCGGCGGACTCGGCATCGCGCAGGAGTTTGGCGACTCAAACACCTCGGTCGGCGCCCGCATCGCCAGCGGCGGTGCCACGGCGTTCAACGTCAACTCGCCCGGCTATGGCGACACCGAGCTCTCGGCCAACCTCGGCGTTAACTGCGCCGTCACCAAGGCGCTCTCCGTCGGGGCCGGCGTGAAGTTGTCCAACGTGTCGGATGCCGATAGCTCCACGTCCTATTATGTGGGCGGCAGCATGAAGTTCTAATTCCAATTCGTGATCAAGTTGAGCCGATAACCGAAATTGGGCCGTCCCCGGCCAATTCAGCTCAACTTGCACACGAATTAGAATAAGCTACCCCTCCCAGAGCTCCTTTCCTTATGACGAAAATCATCAATCACGGCATTCCTCCCCGCATCGTTCGCGATCAACAAGCCTACCAGTTGGTGGCGGTGATCGAAGGGGGCGACGCCAACACGCAATTCATCAATAATCTGCAGGTCATCGGCCAGCAGCGCCAACTGCTCGCCGAGTTGGGCCGGAAACTCGCCAGCCTACCCAAGACCACGCCCGAGGCGGAACGCGCGACGGTGCAACAGCAGCTCACGGAGTTGGACGCCCGTCTGACCCAGAACATGCAGTTCATGGCCAAGACCTATGGCTACAGCGTGCAGAGCAACTACCTGCTTTCGCCGGTGCAGTCCGTGTTGCTGCAAAAGGCGGTCGAGGCCGACGGCAAGGTTAGCGAAGACGAGACCAAGGCCACGCTAGTCGCCGAGCTCCAGACCGCCGAAGCCTACGATTCGCTCCAGCAGTTACGTCAAAAAGCCGGGGTTTTCGGGCAGGATGCAGCCAGGGCGGCGGATTACGAAAAGGTGAAGGCCGAGCTGAAGGAGACCTTCGGTTTCGAGGTTACCGGGAGCTACTTCCTTCAGGTTCGCAAAGGCGCGCTTTACGCCACCGCTTAAACGTCATGCAGCACCGGTCGCCGACCGGCGTGGTTTGAGGTTCGACCATCTTAAAACCTCTTAAAAACAGACCTTTTTAACGCGAAGCCGCCAGGGCGCAAAGAGCGCAAAGACCTCACGATGAGCAAAATCTCCGCGCCTCCGCGTCTTTGCGTTAAAATCTGAAAACGGCGGTCGATTGATGCTATCGGGAGCTCACGATGCACGCAGCCGTCGATCGCTCTCGGCGATGGCGACGTCGTTAATGCTGGCGAAACGGCGGGCCATGTAACCGTCGGCGGTGAACTCCCAGTTTTCGTTGCCGTAGCTGCGCCACCATTGCCCGGCGCCGTCGTGCCACTCGTATTCGAACCGCACGGCGATACGGTTCTCGGCGAAGGCCCAAAGTTCTTTTTTAAGACGGTATTCGTGCTCTTTCGCCCACTTCGCAGTGAGGAAAGTGACGACCTCGGCGCGGCCGCGAAGAAAGGCGGACCGGTTGCGCCACTCGGTGTCCTCAGTGTAGGCGAGCGACACGCGGATGGGGTCGCGCGAGTTCCAGGCATCTTCCGCCGCCTGGACTTTTTGGCGGGCGGTTTCGGCGGTAAAGGGCGGTAATGGCGGGCGCGGGTTCATGATTAATCATAGACAGAGCTGTCTATAACAAGGCCAGTCAAAAGTAGACTGATCTGTATATTTCTTGCCCTTGGGTTTCCGCCACTGGAAGGTGCGGACATGGGCATGGCTCAGAAAAATATCCCCTCAGCGAAACGCGATCACCTCGTGGACACCGCCTTGGCGCTGTTCACCGAGGGCGGGTATCACGCGGTCGGGATCGACACCGTGCTGGCCCGGGCGGGCGTGGCGAAGATGACGCTCTACAACCACTTCGCCTCGAAGGAGGATCTGATCGTGGCGGCGCTGGCGCGAAAGGCCGAGCAAAGCGCGCAAGGGCTGGAAAAGGCCCTGGCTGAGGCGGGGGCGGATCCGCAGGCGAAGCTGCTGGCGATGTTCGACTGGCTGGAAGGGTGGTTCCGCTCGAAGGATTTTCGCGGCTGCATCTACATCAAGGCGGCGGGTGAGTATCCGAAAAAAAAGGATAAGCCGAATCAGGCGGCCCTGGCCTTCAAGCAGGCGCGGGTCAGGCTCCTGCTTGAACTCTGCCGCCAACTGGGAGTGAAGGATGCGGATACCCTGGCGTGGCAGATCGCGATGCAGATGGAGGGCGCGATCGTGGTGGCTTCGATGCACTCCCGGCCCGGGGCGGCACAGGAGGCCAAGGCGGCCGCGGCGGTATTGATCGAAGCGGCTCGACGGGTTTGACCTCGGCGCGGAAGGATGAAGTTTTTCCGCCGCAACGAACCAATCACCTTCGAAATGGAACCTAACCACTCGCCCGGCAGGGAGCCAATCAGCCCGGCTCAATTATCACTTGCCGACGAGTTGAGCGCCTTGGGTGCCCGCTTTGCCGAGCGTCCTGCGGCGCTGGGCGAGGTCTTCGATTCGCTGGGTTCGCGAGGCTCGGCGATTTTGGTCGTATTGTGTGCGCTGCCGTTCTCGACCCCGATCTCCATCCCGGGTTTATCCACGCCCTTCGGCTTTGTGATTCTGCTGCTGGCCTCGCGTTACCTCATGGGGCTGCCGCCGTGGTTGCCGGGGCGTCTGCGGCGCGTGCAATTGCCAGCCGGATTTTTTGCCAAGCTGATCGGTGCCAGCAGCCGGCTGGTCGGCTGGTTGGAGCGACATTTGCGCGTGCGCTGGAAAGCACTGACCAACGCGGAGTGGAAACTGCGACTGCACACCGGCGTCGTTATCTTGTCGGCACTGTTGTTGATGATCCCGCTGCCGCCGTTGCCACCCTTCACCAACACCCTGCCTGCGCTGGCGGCGGTGGTGATTACCTTTAGCGTGTTAAAACGCGACGGGCTCGGGGTGTTGGCCGGGTATGGCGTGTTTCTTTTTACGGTGGGTTATTTCATTTTCTGGGGCGAAGTGGTCATCCAGGTTTTCAACAAAGTTTACTCGATGCTGGCGGGCTGAGGATCCCTGGCGCGGCGGCTGAACAACGCGGGTGCGGCACTGCCGACGAGTATCAAGGCCCCGCCCCAAAGCTCCGGCAGGGTGAAATGCTCGTGGAAGAAAACCGCTCCGCCTGCGGCTATGCCCAGCGGCACGAGCATTTGCAGGAGCGAGCCTTCGGCGACGGAGAGATCGCGGAAGGCCTGGGTCATGAGCAACTGGCCCGCTGCGGCGCAGATGCTGGCGACAGCCAGCACGCCCCAAGCAAGCGGGGTGATCGCTGCGAGATCGCCAAGGGCTGGCCCTCCGCAGATCAGCAGGCCGAAGACACACTGGGCGGCGAAGATCGTCGCGCTGTGCTCGCGGGCATGGAGCTGGCGGATCGTGACGACGATCCACGCCGCGCCGAGGGCGTTCAGCAGGGCGATAAAATCAAAGAATCCCGTGTGCGCGCCACGGGCAAAGGGATTGGTGAGCAGTCCGAGACCGACGAAGGTGACCAGCGAACCCGCAAGCAGGGCGGGTCGCAGGCGTTCGCGCAGTATCCAGACGGCAAAGAGACCGCCCCAGACGACGTAGGTGTTGTTGATAAACGTGGCGCGTCCGGCCCCGAGCTTGGTCACGGTGTAGTAAAACCCGAGGGTGCAGACGCCGCCGAGCAGGCCGCGCTCGATGAGTTTGCGGTTTGTGAAAAGGCGCGCGGGTTTGAACTCGCGGCGGTAGAGCGTGCAGACGATGGCGAGGCCGACGAGGAAGCGCGCGGAGGTGACGACCCAGAGGCTCGCGTTCGAGAATCCGCCGAGGGCGCGGATCAGGAGCACGTTGGTGATGAAGCACGCGGCCGAGCCGAGCATCATTAACAGGCTGGCGCGGTGCGAGCGGGTGGTGGCGGGAGGTGAGGTCATGGCGGGTGTCGCTGGGACGGCCCGATGACGGCGCATAAAAAAACCGCGCCGGAATCGGGCGCGGTTGCTTGGGAGGACGACGTTTCTTGGGTTGGATCAAGAAACGCTCACCGACCATGCAGCCGCGCCGCCACCGGCGCGAAGGGCGCGCCAGAGAGCGATTACGACTACAGGGACTTTATGCAGATTGAGCACGGGCGAGGGAGGCGATGGAGCGAGAGCGCGGGAATTTTGCAAGCACGTGCCTGGCGATTTCTGAAACGGCGCTCTCGGCGTGCTTCAGGATGCGGGCTCGGTTGCCGGCGAGGCTTGCAGGTCGGGGGAGTCGCGCAGGAGGTCGGCCTGCCAGGGGAGGAGGATTTCGTCCAGGCTGGCGGGATCGCGGCAGAGGGAAACCAGCGTGCTGCGGGGCGCGATGAGGGTGGGGTCGAGATCGATGCGGGCGGCGACGGCGTCGCGGTAGGCTTTGATGCGATCCTGGCGTTCGATTTCTGCCTGGCTGAGGTGGATGCGTTCGGTGCGGGCGCGGCGGGGGAGCGTGGTGGGATCGCGTTCCAGGCCTTGGCGAACAGCGGTGGCGAGGCTGGGCAGAAGGCGGTCCTGGCGTTTGCCGAGGAAGACTTGGGCGAGCACGGCTTCGGCGGAGTCGCCTTGCTCGGTGGCGGAGGCGATGTTCACCAGCAGGTCGTTGTTGCAGACTTTGAAGGGCGGGGTGTCGAGCTCCTCGGCCCATTTCTCGCGCCAGTGCCAGACGGCGTGCAGTACGGAAAGACCGCGACCGCGCAGGCGGTCGGCGGGGCCGACGCGCCAGGAGTTTTCCTCGTCTCGGGGGAAACCGGTCAGCCCGCTTTCGATCTGGCGGCGGCATTGTTGGTCGAGCCAGTCGAGGCGGTCGAGCGCGGCGAGTTCGCGGGTGAGCAGATCGCGCAGGGCGGGCAGGTGCCAGACGTCGAGCGCGGCGTAGTCGAGGAGTTTGGGCGTAATGGGGCGCTTGGACCAGTTGGCCTTTTGGCCGGATTTATCGAGCTGAAGGCCGAAGTGTTGTTCGAGCAGCGCGCCCAGGCCGACGCGGGGGCGGTTGAGCAACTGGGCCGCGAGCATGGTGTCGAAGATGCTGCGGGGACGGAAGCGGCAGAGGTCGTGCAGGAGGCGAATATCGAAATCGCTCCCGTGCATAATCAGGTGTTTCTGGGCGAGGCGTTCCCAGAGCGGTTCGAGGGGCAGGGGCGAGACGAGGTCCACCAGGTAAACCTCTCCGTCCACCAGGAATTGGAGCAGGCAGACGCGGGTGCGGTAGTGGAACATGTTGTCCGCCTCGGTATCCATGGCGACTTCGTCCACCCGGTCGAGGGCGGCATAGAGGGGAGCGAGGCCGGCGGGGGTGTCGATTAGCACAAAATGGGGCGGGCGTTCGCCAATGGTGGCGTTGGCGGTGCGGGCGGGGGCGGCGGCGGGCGGGGCCATGACGGCGCCGGCGCGCTCGGGGCGAGGCGCGGGCGGCGGGGTTTGGGCGCGCGGCGTGGCGGGTGGCTTGGAGCGGGCCGGGGATGCGGAGTGGCTGGCGGGAGCGTCGCCGAGGGCGAGTTCGGACTGGTCGTCGCGCGGGCCGCGACGGCGGCGGGAGCGGGAGCGGGGTCGGCCCGGGGGGCGGGGACTTTCGGATTCCGGCGAATTGGCGCGCTCGGTCGTGGCCGGCTGGTCGGCCGGGGTGGATTCGGAACGGGTGAAAAGGGAGAGCAGGCGCTTGAGCATCGGGCGAGTCCGCACGGCTGGGCGCGGAGGGCGCGCACAAGGCAGGCGTGAAGTGAGAAGAAGCGAGCTAGGCGGCGGGGGGAAGATGAAAACACGCGGCGGAAGCGGAAGAGAGAGTCTGCGGCTCCAACATGGGTTATCCGTGTCCCAGCTGCGCGCATCGTAAAAGACAAAGTAACCTAATAGGTTACTTGATGCTGGGGGCTGCGTGTGGGGAGGGTGGTTGCGGGGATGGGGGAAGGAGATGGTGGGCGGGGTTGCTGGGAGGGTGGTGGTGCGCAGGGTTGCTTATCGCGGGGGCGGGGGCTTAGGTGGCGGACTCTATTTTCATGAAAGTCGTGGTCTTATGCTCGGGGGGGATGGATTCGGTGACGGCGTTGCATCGCGCGGCGCGGGAGCATGAGATCGTGGCCGCGTTGAGCTTCGACTACGGGGCCAAACATTCCGCGCGGGAGCTGCCGATGGCGGCGGCGCAGGCGGCGGCGCTCGGCGTGCGGCACGAAGTGGTGAAGCTCGACTTTGTTAACCGGCTCTTCAGCTCGGCCTTGCTGCAATCCGGGGGCGAGATCCCGGAGGGGCATTACGAGGCGGAAACCATGAAGCAGACGGTGGTGCCGTTTCGCAACGCGGTGTTTTTGAGCATCGCCTGCGGGTTTGCCGAGAGCGCGGGGGCGGAGGGTTTGGTCATCGCGGCGCATGGCGGAGACCACGCGATTTATCCCGATTGCCGGGAGGAATTCATGGGTGCGATGGCGGATGCGATGCGGCTGGGCACCTACGCGGGGGTGCGTTTGCTGCGTCCGTTTATTGCGGCGGACAAGGCGGCCATAGCGGCCGAGGGTGCGCGGCTGGGGGTGGACTACGCCCGTACTTGGTCGTGCTATAAGGGCGGGGCGCGGCACTGCGGACGCTGCGGCACGTGCGTGGAGCGGCGGGAGGCGTTTGCGCAGGCGGGGGTGGTCGATCCGACGGATTACGAGGACACGGGACCTTTGCCGGAGCGACCGGTCAAGGCGGCGGGAGGGGCGGGCGCGTGCTGATCGCGGAGACGTTTTATTCGTTGCAGGGCGAGGGGGCGCTGACCGGCGTGCCGTCGTTTTTCATCCGCACCAGCGGGTGCAATCTGCGCTGCGCGTGGTGCGACACGCCCTATGCGTCGTGGCGGCCGGAGGGAATGGAGCGCGACGTGGCGGGCTTGGTCGCGGAGGCGCTGGCCCAGCCGGGGCGGCACGCGGTGCTGACGGGCGGGGAGCCGATGATCGCGCCGGAGTTGCCCGCGCTGGCGGCGGCGCTGCGGGCGGCGGGGTTTCACATCACGATCGAGACGGCGGGCACGGTGCCGCCGGGCGGGGTGGCGTGCGATTTGGTGTCGCTCTCGCCGAAGTTGAAAAACTCCACTCCGACGGCGGAAAAGGCGGGCGCGGGCTGGGTGGCGCGGCACGAGGCGGCGCGCTGGCGGCCGGAGGCGATCCGGGCGTGGCTGGACGCGGGCTACGAGCCGCAGTTCAAATTCGTGGTGTCGGCGCCGGAGGACTTGGAGGAAATCGAGGCGCGGCTGGCCGAGCTGGAGCGTCCGCTGGCGCCGCATCGGGTGTTGTTGATGCCGGAGGCCGTGACGCTGGAGGCGATGCGCGCGCGCGCGGCCTGGGTGGGCGAGGCCTGCAAGGCGCGCGGCTGGCGCTATACGCATCGTCTGCACGTGGAGCTCTACGGGAACAAGCGCGGGACCTGAACCGCCGGTGCTTCGGCGGGGTGGCACCGCCGGGGTCGGAAGGTTGATTTTAAAATGTTTCGTCGTCGCAAACAACTTCGGGAGCAAGCGAGGGAGGAGGTGCGCGCGGCGCGGCGGGATGAGCGGGCGAGGCCGAAGCCCAAAAAACTTTCGGAGGAAATCGCCGCGCTGGCCGAGCGCTTCGCGGCGGGGCCGCTGACGCTGGGGGATGTGGTGGGGATTTTGCAGGGGAGGGCGTGGACGCTGGTGCTGATTCTGCTGTCGCTGCCTTTTATCACCCCGATACCGCTGCCGTTTTTGTCCACCCCGTTCGGGCTGGCGATCGCGTTGATTTCGCTGCGGCTGGCGCTGGGGCAGAGGCCGTGGTTGCCGGCGAGTTTGCTGGCGAAGCCGCTGCCGCCTGGGTTTTTCGGGTCGGTATTGAAATTTGCCGGACGGGTGCTGCGGGTGTTGGAAAAACTCCTGAGGCCGAGGGCGGTGTGGTTTACCGAATCGGTCTGGTTGGCGCGAGGGCACGCGGTGTTGATGCTGGTGGCGGCGCTGGTGTTGTTGCTGCCGCTGCCGGTGCCGTTCTCGAACTCGTTTCCCGCCTGGACCGTTTTACTGGTGGCGGGCGGGTTGCTGGAGCGCGACGGGGTGGCGATTCTGGCCGGGTATGCGGTGGCGGCGGCAGGCGCGGCGTTTTTCTATTTTTTGGGCGAGGGCGCGGTGCGTTTGGTCGAGGCGCTGAGGGCGTGGGTGTTGGGCGGTTGAGCCGGGGAGTATTTTACTTATGACGATCCAGGAGCGCGCCTCGTTTATCGACCAACGCCTGGCCGCATTGTATCCAGAAACGCCGGTGCCGTTGGATCATAGTTCGCCGTATACGCTCTTGGTGGCGGTGTTGCTGTCGGCGCAGTGCACGGACAAGCGGGTGAATCTACAGACGCCGGGCTTGTTCGCGAAGGCGGACACGCCGGAGAAAATGGTTCGGCTGAGTGTGGCTGAAATCGACGCTCACGTGCGGCCTTGCGGGTTGGCGCCGAGGAAGGCGCAGGCGATCCGGCGGCTTTCGGAGTTGTTGATTGAGCGGCACGGGGGCGAGGTGCCGGCGGATTTCGCCGCGTTGGAGGAGTTGCCCGGGGTCGGGCACAAGACGGCTTCGGTAGTGATGGCGCAGGCGTTCGGCGCGCCGGCCTTTCCGGTGGATACGCACATCCACCGGCTGGCGCAGCGGTGGAAGCTCACGCCGCCGGGGGCGAACGTGGAGCGCACGGAGCGGGATTTGAAGCGGCTGTTTCCCGAGGCGCATTGGAACGCGTTGCACCTGCGGATTATTTTTTACGGACGCGAATACTGCACGGCGCGCGGGTGCGATGGCATGGTGTGTCCGCTGTGTCGCGAGCTTTTCCCCGAGCGTCGGCGGGCGGTGCGGGTGAAGAAGGCGTGAACGATGCGGTGTGCCTAGGGAAGGCGGGCGATCAGGGCGGGGAGGTCGCGCAGGGACTCGAGGGTGAAGAAGCGGCCGGGGGCGGGCGGGAGCCGGTCGAGTTTTTCGTGCTCCCAGGTGAGCGGGTAGGGCACGTGGGCGGCGTAGCCGCCGAGGCGGAGGACGGGGGCGATGTCGGACTTGAGGGAGTTGCCCACCATGAGGAAGCGGGCGGGCTCGATGCCGTGGCGGGTGAGCAGGCGGGCGTAGGTGGCGTCGTCTTTTTCGGAGACGACCTCGGCGGCCAGAAAGTGGGGGGCGAGGCCGGAGGCGGCTATTTTGCGCTCCTGGTGCTGGAGGTCGCCCTTGGTGATGAGCAGGAGGCGGTGGCCGGTGGCGGCGAGGGCGGCCAGGGTGGCGGGCACGGCGTCGAGCAGTTCGACGGGGTGGGCGAGGATGTCGCGACCGAGGGCGATGAGCTCGCGTAACTCGTGGGCGGAGACGCGGCCGGCGGTGAGCTCGATGGCGGTTTCGAGGGCGGAGAGGGTGAAGCCTTTGACGCCGTAGCCGTAGAGGGGGAGGTTGCGCAGCTCGGTGGCGTAGTGGGCGCGCTCGACGGTGGCGGGGTCGTGGTAAGCGGCGAGCAGGGCGTGAAACTTCTGGTGGGCGGCGGCGAAGAGGGTCTCGTTGTGCCAGAGGGTGTCGTCGGCGTCGAAGCCGAGGGCGAGCGGTTCGGCGGGCATGGGCGGCGGGCGGGCTCAGTCGGACTTGAGCTGGAGATCGACGAAGAAGGGGTGTCCGGCCACGTCCAGGCGGTAGATGCTGCGGGTGGTTCCTTTGGCGTGGGGGATGACGGGGTGGTGACCGAAAATGATGGTCGGCAGGGTGAGCATGCAGGGGTAGCCGAGGTCGCAGAAGCCGTTTTTAAAGGTTCCCACCATCATGTTGGTGAGTTCGCCGATGGTGTCCTTGAGCAGGTCGTTGCCGCCCTCGGCGATTTCGGAGTCGGACATGCCGAGGACGCGGCCGGCGGTGGCGCGGGCGAAGTGGGCGTCGAGGCGGATGTAGATCAGGCCGTTGAGGTCTCCGACGAAGCCGACGGTGCCGAGGATCTGTTCGGCCTCGAAGTCGGCGGGGGCGGTGTAGGTATCGGTTTTCTCCACCAGGCGCGCGTCTTGGTTGACCATGATCTGAAAGACATGGCGCATGGCTTTGACGATCATGGCGTCGATGCTTTCGGCGGAGAGCGGGGCGCTTTCTGACATGGGGGAAAGGGTGGCGGCTTAGGGTGGCGGTGAGCGGAACTGACGGAGAGGTTTGGGAAAGCCGGGGTGGGCGCAAGGGCGGAGGGCGGCGGATTTTGGGTTCGTGGGGTCAGAGGCGACGGGCGGCGGAGAGTTCTGAGGCGGTGGGGAAGAGTTCGCCGTCGGGTTCGCCTTCTTCGAGCACGAGGTCGGGGATGCGTTGGAAGGCGATGCGGATGGGAGCGTAGGCGAGGGCGCCGAGCGCGCCGCCGTAAACGACGGAGTGTTTGCCGAGTTTGCGGTTGATGTGGTCGAGGGTGGCGTTGAGCGCGGAGCGGCGCGCGTCGTCGCCGGGGCGGGCTTCGAGCAGGCCGGGCAGGGTGGCGGTGCGGGAGCCTTCGGGCACGAGGGCGAAGAGGGTGACGCCGACGGAGAAGTGGTCGGCGCGGCGGGCGGGGCGGCGATCCCAGAGCAGGTTGAGCACGCGGATGAGTTCTAGGGTGTCCTGGGTGTCGGTGAAGGTGACGGCGGTGCTCCAGCGGGTGCCTCGATATTTCAGGGCCACGTGCATGCCGCCGGCGTAGAGTCGGCCGTGGCGGAGGCGGAGGGCGGCTTTTTGCAGGAGGCGGTGAAGGGTGGCGCGGGCGCCTTCGGGTTGGCGCAGGTCGAGCGGGAGGATCTGGGCGTGGCCGATGGAGCCGGTGTGGCGGGGCGGGAGGGGCACCTCTTCGCCGCGCAAGCGCCGCCACATGCGTTCGCCCTCGATGCCGCCCCAGATGCGCCGGAGTTCGCGCACGTCGGCGGCGCAGAGTTTTTCCACCGTGTCGATGTCTTCGGCGTGGAGACGGGCCTCCATGTTTTCGCCAATGCCGGGCAGGTCGCGCAGGTCGAGGGAGTAGAGGCGGTGGGGCAGGTCGCCGGACTCGATGACGACGAGGCCGTCGGGTTTTTCGAGATCGGAGGCGATTTTGGCCAGCCAGGCGTTGGGGGCCAGGCCGACCGAGCAGGTGAGGCATTCGCCGGCCAGGCGGGTGATGGCGGCTTTGATTTTTTGCGCGACGGCGATGGCGGCGGCGCGGTCTTGAAAACCGGTAGGGAGGTGGCACCAGACCTCGTCGATGGACCAGACTTCGGTGACGGGCAGGCAGGTCTCGACGGCGGCGAGCAGGTTTTGGTGGTGGCGCAGGTAAATCTCGGGTCGGGATTCGACGATGGCGATGCCGGGGCAGAGGCGGCGGGCTTCGGTGACGGGGGTGCCGACCTTGATGCCGGCGCGTTTGGCGTCGTAGGAGGCGGCGATGCAGGAGGTGCTCTCGGCCATGACGGGCACGACGGCGACGGGGCGGCCGCGCAGTTCGGGGCGCTCCTGTTGTTCGCAGGAGGCGAAGAAGCCGTTGTAGTCGATGAGCAGGGCTTGGAGCACGGGCGGGCGGGGGCGAGGCGAGGGAGCGCAGGAAGACAGGACGGGCCGAGGGCGGAGTGGCGGTGGGGCAGAGAACAGGGTTAAAGACCAGCGGTCGCAAGAAGTCGCAGACTGCGTAGCGAAATCAGACGTGCAGGTGCTTAACCATCTTTGCGTGGTGAACCGTTAATCGTTACCAGCAAAGGCTCTGTGGACAAAGTAACCCAATAGGTTACTTGATCCGGAGGGGGAGGTGAAATTTAGCTCGGGTCGTAGTCGAGGTAGGGGCCGAGCAAGCGTTCGTGGTCGGCGAGGGGCTGCACGGTGCGGGCGGCGTAGTCGGGTTGTTGCTTGTAATGTGGCACGGAGTGGCACACATTATTGGTCATGCCCACGCTGGTTAAAACTCCTAAGGTCGCCAAAGGCGGGCGTTTGGTCGCACGCGTTTCTAGTGCGGATAAAGCCGTGATCACGAGGGCGGCGAGCTTGGCCGGACAATCGGTGGGCAGCTTCGTGGTGGCGCAGGCGCGCAAGGCGGCGCTGGAAACCTTGGAGACGCATGACCGCATCGTGTTGAGCACGGAACAGTCGCGTCGGTTTGTGGAGGCGTTGCTCGCGCAGCCAACTGCACCGACGCAGCGGATGCGCGAGGCGATTAAGTTGTCGCGGGTGAAGGTAACGAGCGATTTGGATTAAATCGCGCCGCCAGTGGCAAGTCGGGTGGGCACGGTGTTCATCGGGATGAACATGCGGTGCTCGTCGAGCGGCTGGAAACCGTAGTCGGTGTAGAAGGCGCGGGCCTTGTCGTTTTTGGGGTCGGTGACCACGACTACGGCTCCGGCCTCCTCGCTTTGGCGCACGCAACGGCGGAGTGCATCAACCAAGAGGAGGTCTCCGATTCCGGAGCCACGCCAGTCGAGGTCTCGGGCGAGGCGGCCGATCAAAGTTGCGCCCAACTCAGGATAGCGCGGGAGTTTTTTGGTGAGCTCGGCGGGAAGTTTACCGAGGACGATGGAGGTTTGGGTAAGCGTGTAATAACCGGCGATGCGGCTCGGATCGCTATCGGGGACGAGCACGAAACAGGCGGAGGCTCGGGCGTCCATTTCCTTGCGCGCCCGTTTCTGGATGAAATCCGTGAGTGGCGCCGACTCGCAACGAAACGCTTCCCGGCGATGTTTGGCCGGGTCGAGGCATTCGATGCGGAAGGAGGGGGCGGGCATTGGGTTGATGGCTGTCTTTTACGCGAGTGAGATAACGGCTGTTGGCTATTCAGACAATGTGATTGAAGTTTAAACGTGGGCTAAGCAGGCCTGATCACTTTGGTTCGTCCGCACTGTTTTATTTGCTGCTGGAGAGGGGTATGTGTTTGGGTTTTGAGATGCAGTCCCCCAAGGCATTTATTGGTATAGTTGGACGACGCCAAAATTTCGTGACCAGGTGCGTCTATGGGCTGACCGACTCGCCGCTGATGGCGTGGAAATCGTTTTCGATCAATACGATCTGAAGGAGGGCCACGACAAGTATGCCTATATGGAGAGTATGGTCACGGATTCTTCAGTAAGCCACGTGCTCATGTTTATCGACAAACGATATTCCGAAAAAAGCCAATGATCGTAGCGCGGAGTGGGAACCGAATCACAGATCATCTCCAAGGAAGTCTATGATAAGGTTGCTCAAACGAAGTTCGTTCCCGTCGTTTGTGAACTTGATGACCGGGGTGAGCCGCACTTACCCGTTTTCGCAAACAGCCGTATTTATATCGATTTTTCGTCGGAGGAGGCCGTAAATCGCAATTGGGAGAGTCTCGTGCGCCTGCTCCATGGCAGGCCGCTCCACGAAAAACCACAGACTGGAAAGCCTCCCGCATACATGTCTCGTTCACCGAGTTCTATTCATATTGTGAGCATATAAATACCGCGCTGCTTGCTGAAGTTGGTAATACTTCGGGCGGCAAATATCACAGCCAGTCTGCAGAGCTGCTCAAGCGATGTGCAGACAGGTCGGATATTACGTTCGACGCCATCAAGGAAGCTGACGTTCTCGCGCAGATCGCTTCGCAATTGAGGGATAATAGATGGTATCCGCAAACCCACTATTACTGGGGGTGGGGACGCACTACGCCATTTTTCTCCGCGCAGTCCAAAACAAGTATTTCGCCAAGCTGGGCACGGTTCTTGGATTCAAAAAGCGGTGATGAGCTTCGCGCTGCTTTGGAAGGCAAGAAGGCGAACATCGACCGGTTCAACTCCAACGTTTCGGTCGAGGAATTTATCGGACTCTCCAAGTTGGATACGCTCAAGTAAGCTTATCCTCCCGGAGGGCTCGTGCGACAGCGTAGAATCTTCGCGCTGCCGCTTTTTGTTTTAGGCGACAAGCTCAGGACGGATCGTAGGTCGAGGTAGTAGCCGAGCTATTTTTATGCTCGTCAAAGGGCTCGCCGGTGCGTTGGGCGTAGTCTTCGAGCTGGTCCTTTCCGGGTTTGCCGACGGCGAAATATTTGGAGTCGGGGTGGTTGAAATAGAAACCGCTCACGCTACTGGCGGGATACATGGTGCAGGACTCGGTTTCGGACGAAAGCGCGTCCGCGCTTCCGCTACTTAGGAGCTACGGGCGGACGGAGGTGAGCAGGGTGAGGAGCAGGCCTTGGGGCTCGAATTGGTGGAAGGCTTGGTCGAGTGTGATTAAGGGGGTGTTTTGCCGGAGCGCGAAGGCGGCGAGATAGGCGTCCATCCAGAGTTTGGGGGAGGCGGTTTCGCGGCGGGCGAGGTCGTGCCAGAGCGCTTCGACTCCGGCGGGTTCTTCGGCGTAGTGGACTTGGGGGAGCGCAGAGGCTGGGAGCATCGCGCAAGACTCGGTGGGGCCGACGCCTTGGCGCTACGGAGAGATTGGCCGGAAGTATCCACGAATGGAGGCGTGATGGCGGATGCAGGGTTGAATGTGTGTCTTTGCCATGATGCGTGCGCCTTCGTAGAGCGGCTGACCTTCCAGAAAGGCACCGCGCACGCTGTCGAAAGGTTTTAAGTCGGTAGCGTCTTCACGCATGTTGTGGACGTAATTGATCACAGCGCAGTCGAGTTTTCGTTTGAGCAGGTCCGCATCGCCTTTTGCGCCGGGTTCGTTTTGCGGCATTGCGAGACCGATGGCGTCAAAGGTTGCCTTCATCTCGTCGTAACCACGGCGCACAAATCCAAGTGAAGAGGCTTCAGTCAGATCGAGACAATTTCCCAAATCAATGATCGCACCGAGAACGAACGGAGTGGTGATGCGATTTCCGGATCGTGACGGGTTGCCGGCCAAAAACTCAGCCCATTGTTTTGCCCGTTCGGGACTGTTTTCCCAGAAATAGATGCCGTGGCCCAGCCAATCGTAGTCTTTGGCGCTGGGTGTCAGATGGCTTTCTCCGGCAAGAATTTCCTCGCCGACGCTTTTGTCGCAGCCGTGGAAGCCTAGGACGAAAGCGGACGCATACATATCAGCGATAACGCGGGTGCAGCTTACCGTCTTTCGTCATGAATCCGTGCTTCAGGAGGAAAGCTTTAGCCGTGGCAGGCGTAGCGTTGATGCGTTCGCCTGCTTTTTTCATCGCACGAATCTCCTGCTTTACCTGCTTTTCTGACGGTTTTGCAATTACTACGGTCATGATTTGAAGCTATGGGGAGCAGAGCAGGGGGCAAGACAGCTTTGGTTTATGTCGGGTCGTAGTCGAGGTAGGGGCCGAGCCATTTTTCGTGTTCGGCCAAGGGCTCGCCGGTGCGTTGGGCGTAGTCTTCGAGCTGGTCGCGGCCTAGCTTGCCGACGGCGAAATATTTGGAGTCGGGGTGGTTGCAGTAGAAGCCGCTGACACTGCTGGCTGGATACATCGCGCAGCTTTCGGTGAGGCGGATGCCGATTTCTCTTTCGATGGGCACGAGATCCCAGATCTGGGGCTTGTGGCGGTGGTCGGGGCAGGCGGGGTAACCGGGGGCGGGGCGGATGCCGCGATACTTTTCGTGGATGATTTCGTAGGGGCTCAGGTTTTCCGCGAGGCCGTAGCCGCAGAGGTCGCGGGCTTTTTTGTGGAAATATTCCGCCAAGGCTTCGGCGATGCGATCGCCGAGGGACTGGACGAGGATGGCGTTGTAGTCGTCGCCGGCGGCTTTGAATTCGGCGGCGAATTGCTCGACGCCGGGGCCGGCGGTGACGGCGAACTGGCCGAGGTAGTCGGCGCGGCCGGAGGACTTGGGCGCGATGTAGTCGGCGAGGCAGAGGTTGGGTTTGCCGCCGTCGTGTTCGAGTTGCTGGCGCAGGAAGTGGAAGGTGTGCAGCGGGGTGGCGCGGGTTTCGTCGGCGTAGATTTCCACCGCGTCGCCGGTGCTGTTGGCGGGCCAGAAGGTGAGGACGGCCTGCGGTTGGAAACGGTCCTCGGCGATGATGCGCTCGAACATCGCGAGGGCGTCGGCGTGGAGTTTGGTGGCTTCGGCACCGACGACTTCATCGGTGAGAATGGCGGGGTAGCGGCCGTGGAGTTCCCAGGCGCTGAAGAAGGGGGCCCAGTCGATGAATTCGCGGTCGAGCAGCTCGCGCACGGTGGCGGTGAAGGTGCGGGTGCCGAGAAATTCGGGCTTGGGGATGTCGAGGGTGGTCCAGTCGGATTTCAGGGCGCGGGCGCGGGCCTCGGCGAGCGGGAGGAGGGGGCGGCGTTCGCGGCGGTTGGCGAAGTCGGCGCGGGATTTTTCCTGCTTGGCGCGGATGTCGGCCACGTAGGCGGGCTTGTGGTCCGTGCTGAGCAGTTGCGAGACCACGCCGATGACGCGTGAGGCGTCGAGTACGTGGATGACGGGCTCGGAGTAGTGCGGGGCGATTTTTACCGCGTTGTGCGCGGCGGACGTGGTGGCGCCGCCGATGAGGAGGGGAATTTTAAAACCCTGACGTTCCATTTCCTTGGCGACGTGGACCATCTCGTCGAGGGACGGCGTGATGAGACCGGAGAGGCCGATGATGTCGGCGCCTTTTTCGCGGGCGGCGGCGAGGATTTTTTCGCACGGGACCATGACGCCGAGGTCGATGACCTCGTAGTTATTACAGGCGAGGACGACGCCGACGATGTTTTTGCCGATGTCGTGCACGTCGCCCTTGACGGTGGCCATGATGATTTTGCCCTGGGCCTTGGCGGTGCCGCCGGACGCGATGAGGGCGGCTTTTTCGGCCTCCATGTAGGGCTGGAGGTAGGCGACGGCTTTCTTCATCACGCGGGCGGATTTTACGACCTGCGGGAGAAACATTTTTCCGGCACCGAAGAGATCGCCGACGACGCGCATGCCGTCCATGAGCGGGCCTTCGATGATGGTGAGGGGTTTGCCGTATTTCTGGCGGGCCTCCTCGGTGTCGGCGTCGATCCAGGCGTCGATGCCTTTGACCAGGGCGTGGGAGAGGCGCTCTTCGACCGTGCCTTGGCGCCAGGCTTCGAGGATGGCGATGCTGGCTTTCTGGTCGGCGACGGAGCCGGAGACTTTGAGTTTTTCGCCGTATTCGACGAGGCGCTCGGTGGCGTCGGGGCGGCGGTTGAGGAGGACGTCCTCGACGAGGACGAGGAGGTCTTTGTCGATTTCTTCGTAAACCTCGAGCATGGAGGGATTGACGATGCCCATGTCCATGCCGGCGCGGATGGCGTGGTAGAGGAAGGCGGAGTGCATGGCTTCGCGCACGGGGTTGTTGCCGCGGAAGCTGAAGGAAACATTGGATACGCCGCCGGAGACTTTGGCGTGGGGGAGGTTTTGTTTAATCCAGCGGGTGGCCTCGATGAAATCGACGGCGTAGTTGTTGTGCTCCTCGATGCCGGTGCCGACGGTGAGGATGTTGGGGTCGAAGATGATGTCTTCGGGCGGGAAACCGACGCGGTCCACGAGCAGGCGGTAGGCGCGTTCGCAGATGCGGATTTTTTCGGCGTAGGAGGCGGCCTGGCCGTTTTCGTCGAAGGCCATGACGACGACGGCGGCACCGTAGCGCAGGATGGTGCGGGCTTGGTCGAGGAATTTTTCTTCGCCCTCCTTGAGCGAGATGGAGTTCACGATGCCTTTGCCTTGGAGGCATTTCAGGCCGGCTTCGATGACCTCCCATTTGGAGGAGTCCACCATGACGGGGACCTTGGTGATTTCGGGTTCGCTGCCGATGAGCTGGAGGAAGCGCGACATGGCGGCGACGCCGTCGATGAGGCCGTCGTCCATGCAGACGTCGATGACGTTGGCGCCGTTGTCCACCTGCTGGCGGGCGACGGAGACGGCTTCCTCGTAGTTGCCGGCTTTGACGAGCTTGGCGAACTTGGGAGAACCGGCGACGTTGGTGCGTTCGCCGACCATGAGGAAGGTGCCGGGCTGCTGGGTGAAGGGGAGGGAACCGGAGAGGCGGAGGGGGAGGGAGCGGGGAGCTAGGAGCGGGGAGCTAGGAGCGGGGAGGTCGGAGGACGGAGCGGGTAGGGCGGAGGAGAGCACGCGGGTGGCGACGGGTTTGCGCGGGGTTTTCGAGACGAGGGCCCCGGCGATGGCGGCGATGTGTTCGGGGGTGTTGCCGCAGCAGCCGCCGGCGATGTTGCAGAGGTGGCTGTCGGCGAATTCGCCCATGAAGCGCGCCATGTCGGCGGGTTCGAGGTCGAAGCCTGTGGGCGTGAGCGGATTGGGCAGGCCGGCGTTGGGGTAGGCGGATATGAAGGTGTCGGGGGCTTTTTCGGCCAGCTCGGCGAGGAAGGGCCGCATGAGGTCGGGGCCGATCGAGCAGTTGAGGCCGATGGAGAGCGGCTGGTGGATGCGGACGGCGTTCCAAAGCGCTTCGACGGTCTGGGCGGAGATCATGGTTTCGCCGCCGCGACCGACGGCGGCGGAGATCATGAGGGGGAGGCGGATGCGGTCCTCGGCGAAGACTTCCTCGATGGCGACGAGGGCGGCCTTGGCGTTGAGGGAGTCGAAGATGGTTTCGACGAGCAGCAGGTCGGAGCCGCCGGCGATGAGGGAGCGGATCTGGCGGCGGTAGTCGGCTTTGACTTGGTCGAAGGTGATGACGCGGAAACCGGCGTCGTCGGCGTCGGGGGAGTTGGAGAGCGAGACGGTGAGCGGCCCTATGGCACCGGCGACGTAGCGGCGGCGGCCGGTGGCGTTGGCGATGCGGTCGGCCCATTCGCGGCATTGGCGGGCGGACTGATAGTTAATGTCGTGGGCGAGCTCTTGGAGGAAAGGGTTGTCGATCACGCCCTGGTAGAAGGCGGGGTCTTTGCGGCCGCCGTGTTCGCGCGGGTCCTCGATGAAAAATTCGCTTTGGCCGATGGCGGTGGCGGAAAAGGTGTTGGTCTCGATGATGTCGGCCCCGGCTTCGAGGAAGCGGCGGTGGATGTCGCAGATCACATCGGGCTGGGTGAGGGAGTAGATGTCGCCGTTGTTCTTGAGGTCTTTGGGGGCGGTTTTGAAACGTTCGCCACGGGCCTGCGCCTCGGTGATGCCGTAGGTGCGGATGGTGGTGCCCATGGCGCCGTCGATGATGGCAACGCGCTCGGCGAGGAGGCGGCGGAGCGCGGTTTCGGCGGGGGACATGGCAGGGAGTGAGGAGGCGGACATTTGAGGTCAGAAGGACGGGAAACGGACGCGGAAGGAAGGGCATTTTCCCTCTGGCGTCAAAAACATATCTTTACATTCGTATATGTTGATGCGTTTTCTGGCGGCGTCGTTTTTTCGGTTTCCGGCGCAAGCCGTGCGTCTTTTTCGCCAAGTGATGCAGGCGAACGGGGCTCGCGGGCGGCGTCGGAGGGCGGGAGAGTGGCCTCGTTCGCGTTCTTTGCACGTTTTGGAACAGGGGAAGGCCGTGAGAATCGGCCACAGTTGCGCTGCGGTATCGTGTTACAAACTCCCACCGGGTCGGCGAACGACGCGGGCAAAGCCAATCGGAAGAACACTTTCGGTGAAGGCGAGGAGCGAGGTTTTAAGCACGGAGTCCGAACATCCTTTCCGATGCGTCTCACGCGTAAGCCGCCAAACTTTTGCGGGCGGTTTTACGCGAAATCTTCATCGCAAAAATGAAGCGTGAGAGCAGTCCGCGAATGTCCGCACCGGCGACGGGGCGGGGGTTCGTCTGCTCGCACAGCGACCAGACCGTAACCTAATGAAAATCCAAACTCTTTACCGGAGCGCCCTGGCGCGCCGGTCTTTTCGACGTCTCGCGCTGGCGGCCTCGGCCGCGACGCTCGCACTGCCCGGGTCGGCGCAGACGGCGACCAACGCCGCGCCCGCATCCGCGTCGGCAAGCGCGCCGGTGGTGCTCTCGCCCGTGGTGGTGACGGCCACGCGCACGCCGACGCCGGTCGAGGCCACGGCGGCTTCGGTCACGTTGATCACGCGGGCGGATCTCGATGCCGCCGGGTATTCCGACGCGGCCGATGCGCTGCGCGATGTGCCCGGGCTTTACTACGCCTCGCCGGGTCCGGGCGCGGCGGCCGGACGCGTGTTGATGCGCGGTACGCCGAGCCGGCACACCTTGGTTTTGCTCGACGGGCGACGGCTGCCGGCCGGGCTGGCGGGCAACTTTGATTTGGCCAACCTGCTCATGAGTAGCGTGGACCGCATCGAAGTGGTGCGCGGCTCCTCCTCGGCCCTGAACGGCGGAAACGCCCTCGGCGGGGTGATTAACTTGCTCACCCATTGTCCCTCGCCAGGCGAGCGGGTGGCCCGCGTATCCACCGAGGCGGGTTCCTTCGGCACGGTCGCGGGCGATGCGTTTGTCAGCGCCGCCGAAGGTTCGCTCAACGCCTCGGTCGGCGTCGGCGCTTCGCGCACCGACAACGACCGCGCGCACAATGCCACCGAACGCGGCAGCGCCCGCGCTTCGCTCGGCTGGCAGGCCACCACCACGCTTTACGCCGACGTGGCGGCGACCTATTTCCGCAGCGACGCGGAGTTGCCGAATTCGACCACGGTCAACGACCGTTTCGCCACCCTGCGCACCGAGGTGTATTCGGTTTCTCCCGGCCTGCGGCTGAAGACCGGTGAAAACCTCACCCAGAGCCTGTTCTACGCGGCGACCACGCAGGAGCTGAATCCGCGCGGGTTTGTCGCGTATTTCCCCTCCACGCCCGGACGCAGCGGCGGGGCCAACGGAACGACCACCATCGACGGCGGCCAGCTTGATTATCAGGCCGACTGGCGCACGACCGAGACCTTGCAACTCACCGCCGGCGCGGCCTGGTTGCGCAACGAATCCGAGCGTTTCAACGACGGCACCGGCGACGTGCCTTTCGGCACCACCGTGCCCGGCGTCGATGTGACCCGCACCGAGGAGAGCCGCGCCGTGTTTGCCCAGGCGCAGTGGGAGGCGCTCAAGGATGTGAACCTCATCCAGGCGCTCCGCCACGAGTCGGCCGGCGACTACGGCGACCATACCACCTGGCGCTCCGGCGCGAGCTGGCGCGCGCCCGTCACCCGCACGCTGGTGCGCGCCTCGTATGCGACCGCGTTTGCCGCGCCCTCGGTGCAGGACACCGCCACGGCGTTTTTCGGCAATCCGGCGCTCAAGGCCGAGACCGCTCGCAGTTGGGAAGCCGGGGTCGAGCAGGCGCTGGCCGGTGAACGCGTGACGCTCGGGGCGACCTATTTCCACAACCGCATCGACGATCTCATCGTTTATGATCCGGGCTCCTTCAGTTTGGACAACGTGGCCCGCAGCACCAACCAGGGCTTGGAACTTGCCGCCGCGTGGACGCCGGTCGCCGCCGTGTCGGTCCGTGCCGATTACACCTACCTGGAGCAAGATGCGGAAAACGACGCGCTCGGGTTGAGCTATATCGGACGTCCCAAACACGTGTTTCAAAACACGCTGATCTGGAAGCCGGTCGCCGCCGTGAGCTGGACGCTGGGCGTGCGCCATGTGCGCGGGGTCGAGGAATACGCCGGGGCGGCGCAGCCGAGCTACACGGTGGTGCGCACGGCGGTGCAGTGGGCGTGGCGCGAGGATCTGACCGTGTTCGCCCGGATCGAAAACCTCTTCGACGCCGATTATGCCGAGATTCCGGGATTCCCTGCCAACCCGACCGGCTATTACCTCGGGTTGAAATGGTCGCTTTGATTTATACCTGTCTGCGCTTTGCGTGCCGCCACTTCGTTTGCGTCGGCGCGCTTTTGGCGTGGTTTGCGGGCTGGGTCTTGACTGCTTGGGCCGGCGAGCCGGTGAGGGTGGTTTCGCAGACGGTGGGCACGGACGAGTTGCTGCTGGCGGTGGCCGCGCCGGAGCAAATCGCCGCGCTCTCTCACCTGGCGCGCGACCCGGTGTTTTCCGGGGTGGCGCGCGAGGCGGCGGCGTATCCACAAATCACGCTCGGCGACGCCGAGACCATCCTGCGCCACCGACCCACGCTGGCGCTTTTCGCCGATTACAGCCGGGCCGAGCTGGTCGAGCAGGTGCGTCGCGCCGGGGTGCCGGTGTTGATTTTCGACCGCTACAAAACGCTGGAGGGGGTTCACGCGTTTTTGCGCCGCCTCGCCGCCGAGCTTGGGCCGGAGGCGGTGGCGCGGGCGGAGCAGGTGGCGGCTTCGGATCTGGCGCGGCTGGCCGCGCTGCGCGTCCGGCTGGCGGGGGTGGCGGCGGTGCGGGTGATCGCGCCCTCGACCTACGGCGTGATCGCCGGGGCGGACACCACGTTTCAAGACCTGTGCGACCACGCCGGGGCGGAGAATTTGGCCTTCACGCTGGGGGACTTGCGCGGTCACGCCGCGCCGCCGACCGAGCGTTTGCTGGGCTGGCCAGTCGAGCGAGTGGTGCTTTCCGGCGAAGGCGACGTCGGCGTGGCGCTGGCGCGTTACCGTAAGGTGCCGCCGTATGCGTTTATGCCTGCGGTGCGCGAAGGGCGGGCGGTGTTGATTCCCGGGTGGATGCTGGGTTGCGTCAGCCACCGGCGGGTGGAGGCCTATGAGGCGCTGGCGCGGTCCTTGCATCCGGAGCTGTGGCCGGAATGAAACCTGCGCGCGCATGTCCTTGGGTGATGATCTCAGCCGCAGCGCTGGCCGGGCTGGCGGCGGTGTCGCTCGCGTCGGGTGACGTGGCTTTGTCGCCTGAACAATTGGTCGCGGGGCTGCTGCGGCGCGATGAATTGGCGGCGACGATTGTCTGGCAGATCCGGCTGCCGCGGTTACTGGTGGCGATGCTGGTGGGGGCGGCGCTCTCGGCCAGCGGACTGGTGATGCAGGCGTATTTTCGCAACAGTCTGGCCAGTCCCGGACTGCTCGGGGTGAGCGCGGGCGGGGCGGCGGGCGCGGTGGTGGCGATCGGGTTTGGGTGGGTCGGTTTCTCGCTTTTGACCGTGCCGTTGATGGCGGTGGCGGGCGCCTTGGTCGCGACCGGCGCGGTGCTCATGCTGGCGCGTCGGGGTGCGAGCACGGAACGCTTGCTGCTGGCGGGCGTGGCCTTGAACGCGTTGCTCGGGGCGGTGACGAGCTACGTGCTCTCCGCGCATACGACCACCTATGAACGCACCGCGCAGGTGCTGTTCTGGCTGCTGGGCGGGCTGGAGGACCGCACCTGGGAGCACGTTGTGATGGCCGTGCCGATACTGCTGGCCGGGGCGCTTTTGCTGCCGCTGGGGCGTCCGATGGATTTGCTAAGCCTGGGCGCGGAGGAGGCGCAGAGCCTCGGCGTGGACGTGCGGCGGGTGCGGCGGTGGCTGCTGGGGCTTTCCACTGTGCTGACGGCGCTGGCGACGGCGGCGGCGGGAACGGTGGGGTTTGTCGGGTTGATTGTGCCACACATCCTTCGCCTGCTGGTCGGGCCGGAGCACCGGCGGCTGGTGCCCTTGTCCTTGGTGGCGGGGGCGGCGTTTGTGGTCGGGTGTGATTTGCTCGGCCGGTCGGCGGGCGGGTTGCGGCTGGGTATTGTGACGGCGCTGGTGGGCGGGCCGTTTTTCTTGTGGTTGTTGCGGAGGGAGGAGCGATGAGCGCGGGGGCCTTGAGTTTGAAAAACGTGGCCGTGCCTGGGCGTTTGCACGCGCTGAGCCTGGAGTTCGCGGCGGGCAAGATGGTGGGGCTGGTCGGGCCCAATGGTTCAGGCAAATCGACTCTGCTTTCGGTGGCGGCGGGACTGTTGCCACCGGCGGCGGGCGGTGAGGTGTGTTGGTCGGGCGAGCGGTTGGCGGGCATTCCGGCGATCGAGCGCGGCCGGCGCGCGGCGTGGGTGCCGCAGGAGGCGCGTTTCGAGTTTGGCTTTTCGGTGCGCGCAGTGGTCGGGCAGGGGCGCTATGCGCACGGCGACGACACGGCGGGTGTGGCCGAGGCGCTGGCGCGGTTTGATCTGGAGCGCATCGCGGAGCGGCCGGTCAACCGGTTGTCGGGCGGAGAGCGGCACCGGGTGCTGCTGGCGCGGGCCTGGGCGACGGGGGCGGGCTTGCAGCTTTGGGACGAGCCGTTGGCGGCGCTCGATCCGCGGCACGGGCTGGAGACGCTGATGCTGGGCCGCGAACTGACGCGCGGCGGGCGCACGCTGGTGTTTTCGCTCCACGATCTGCGGGTGGCGCACTGTCTCGACGAGGTGGTGGTGTTGCACGAAGGCCGACTGCGGGCGGCTGGCGCGCCCGAGGCGGTGTTGACCCCGGAGTTGTTGCGCGAGGTATTTGGCGTGACCGCGCGGGTCGAGCCCGGCCTGACTTTGTTTTTATGACGAAAAGCTACCACACCGAAACCGAGGCCGAGCATCGTGAGCGCATGCGTGAGTTGCAGGAGGAGATGCGGGCCAAGACGAGCGCGGCCAAGGACCGGCGCGGCTTGATCATCTGCCACACCGGCGACGGCAAGGGCAAGACGAGCGCGGCGTTCGGCATGCTTGCGCGACAGCTCGCGCACGGGCGCAAGGCGGCGGTGGTGCAGTTTATCAAGGCGAGCAACGACCACGTGGAGCGTTTGCTTCGCGGGCCGCTGTTGACTTGGGACCACTACGGAGAGGGGTTTACCTGGGACACGCAGGACAAGGCGGCGGATATCGCGTGCTGCCGCGCCGGCTGGGCGCGGGCGCTGGAGCATCTGGCCGATCCGGAGCTGGATTATCTTCTGCTGGACGAGATCAACGTCGTGCTGCAACTCGACTACCTGCCGGTGGCGGAAATCGTGGCGGCGCTGAAGGTCAAACGGGCCGACCTGCACGTGGTGGTGACCGGGCGGGGGGCGAAGCCCGAGATGATTGAGCTGGCGGACCTCGTGACCGAGATGCGCGTGATCAAGCACCCGTTCGATGTCGGCGTGCCGGCGCAGGCGGGCATTGAGTTTTAAGCGTGCGCGGGCTGCGGGGCTATCTGGACGTGCTTTGACTCACGTAGATTGTCTTCATTTTGCGCTCCAGCATGACGATGTGCTGTTGGATGTATTTCTTATCCATCAGGTATTGGGCGTTGGATTTCATGCAGAAGACCACGTAGCGCTCGTCTCCCGGTTCCACGCCTTGGATATAGTAGATGCTCACGATCCCGTTATTTATCGTGGTCAGTTTGTCGCCGATTTTCACGTCCAGTCGGTAGCTGGGGGTCGAGGCGAGGACCAGCGGGGCGAAAACTGCCAGAATGACGAACAGTCTTAGCATGGCTAAGCGGGACTGTTTATAGTATCGTCGAAACTCGGATTTTTTGTAATCGGGACCTGTCCTTAGGAGGTCAAGGTATTCACCCCATTAGCACGGATTATGGGGTTAAAACCAGCGGTTTAATGATCTGCAAACGACTGACGTGGATTGGTTTCCAGGAAGTCGGCGATGAACTTGGCGAAGGTGGAGCCAAACTCCTCGCGCTTCTTTTCGCCCATGCCGAAGATGCCGTGCATGTCGGTTTCTCGGGCGGGGTATTCGCGGGCCATCTGGCGGAGGGTTTTGTCGCCGAAAATAACATACGCCGGGACCTCGCGCTCGTCGGCGAGGCGCTTGCGTAGTTTTTTGAGCTCGCCGAGCAGGATCTCGTCGCACTCGACGTCACCCTCGCGGCGGATGGGGGCGCGTTTGGCCTTGGGGGTTTGCTCGGTGGGTTTGGTGAGGGTTATGGGGCGGCGGGATTTGAGCACGTCGAGGCCGGCGGGGGTGAGTTCGAGGGTGGGGAACTCGCCCTCGCCGGGGGCGACGAAGCCGAGGCGTTGCAATTCGCGGCCGATGGCGGCCCAGTGGTGGCGCGGGAGGTCGCCACCGATGCCGTAGGTGGTGAGACGGTCGTGGCCCCATTTGAGGACTTTTTCGGTCTTCGCGCCGACGAGGACCTCGACGACGTGGTTGAGGCCGACGCCGAAGCGGGAGGCCTGGCGGCAGCGGTAAACGCAGGAGAGAAATTTCTGGGCGTGCAGGGTGCCGTCGTAGGTGTCGCGCGGTTCGTTGCAGTTGTCGCAGGCAGCGCAGTTGTCCAACGGAAAGGTCTCGGCGAAGTAGGCGAGCAGTTCGCGGCGGCGGCACCCGGTGCCCTCGGCGTAGCGGGCCATGAGGCGCAGCTGGTTGCGGGCGCGCTGTTGTTCGGCGGCGTCGGTGATCTCGTCGAGGAAGTGGGTTTGCTTGGCGATGTCGCCTCCGCTGAAAAGCAGCAGGCAATCGCCGGGCAGGCCGTCGCGCCCGGCGCGGCCGGTTTCCTGGTAGTAGCCCTCGATGTTTTTGGGCAGGTCGTAGTGGATGACCCAGCGGACGTTGGGTTTGTTGATGCCCATGCCGAAGGCGATGGTGGCGCACATGATCTTGGTTTCGTCGCGCAGGAAGAGCTCCTGGTTGCGGGCGCGTTCGGCGGCTTCGAGACCGGCGTGGTAGGGCTTGGCGGCGTAGCCCCGGCCGGCGAGGGATTCGGCGACGCGTTCGGCGGTGGCGCGAGAGGCGCAGTAAACGATGCCGGACTCGTCTTCGCGGCGTTTTACCCAGTCGATGATTTGTTTTAGGGGCTCGTCCTTGGCCAGGACCTTGTAGGTGAGGTTGGGGCGGTTGAAGGAGGCGACGAAAACGGCGGGGTTGCGCAGGCGGAGGTGTTTGACGATGTCCTCCCGCACGCGCTCGGTGGCGGTGGCGGTGAGGGCGATAACGGGGATCTCGGGCAGGAGGTCGCGGAGCTGGGCGATCTGGCGGTATTCGGGGCGGAAATCGTGGCCCCATTCGGAGACGCAGTGGGCCTCGTCGATGGCGAGGCACTGCACGTTCCAGGCGCGGAGGTTTTCCTTCCAGTTGTCCAGCATCAGGCGTTCGGGTGCGACGTAGAGCAGGCGGAATTCGCCGCGGTGCAGGCCGGCGAGGCGGGAGCGGGCGGTGGCGGAGTCGAGGGAGGAGTTGAGAAAAGTGGCGGCGACGCCGGCGGCCTGGAGCTGGTCCACCTGGTCCTTCATCAGGGCGATGAGGGGGGAAACGACCACGGTGAGGCCGGTGCGGTGGAGGGCGGGTAGCTGGAAACACATCGACTTGCCGCCGCCGGTGGGGAGGAGGGCGAAGACATCGCGGCCGGCCAGGGTGGTCTCGATGATCTCGCGCTGGAGCGGGCGGAACTCGTCGTAGCCGAAGGTGGTGCTGAGGGTGTGGAGAAGTTCTTCGAGGGACGGCACGGTGCAGGTGGCGACATCGAAGGGGCGGCGGGCGAACAGCCAATCCCGAACTTGGGAGTGGTGGGCGGCGGAGGGATTTGGGCGGCGGTGCGCCTGCCACTGGTTGGTGAAGTAAAACGGCCCCGCTCCCGGCTCAAAGTAACCCAATAGGTTACTCGATACTGGGGGCGGGGCCGCGTTTGAAGCAGAGGGAGTGTGTGGCGGGGGGAGAAGGGAAGGGCAGAGGGGTTTGGCGTTTTGAACGGATAACGGCGGGGAGTTAGGACTGTGCCCGGCGCGGACGTCTGGCGGTTGTTATGAGACCTAGGGTGGCGAGGCCGGCGATGAGTCCGGCGGAGGCGGGTTCGGGCACGGCGGTGATGACCATGCTGTCAAAGGTTGCCGCAGAGCCTCCGGCCCCTAAAAAGAGTCGGCTGTTGGTGGCATTCAAAAAGGACAGGTTGGCGGAGAGGCTGAGTGTGGTGGAAAAATCGGCGACGAAGGTGCCGCCCGATGAATTCGCGTCGATGGCGAAGGTGATCGTATCGCCAGTTTTGGTGATTAGCGCCCGATGGGTGCCGGAGCCCGGGTTGCCGAAGGATGGGCGGCTTTCGTCCACGTTACCCGAACTGGAGTTGATGCTTATCTTACTCGAGCCAGAATCGAAATTATTGGGAAAGCTGCGCATGTAGCCTGAGATGAGCGGTTCCTCGTAAAACCCCGCGTCGGGAGCGCCCTGTCCTATTCCGAAAAAAGCGATGCCTGCCCCGCCCGAATTGGCGCTTACCGTGTACGTGGCCGCGAAGGAGAAATCCACGGTGTTAAAATTAGTGGCTACGGTGCGGATATAGGAACGGGCGACCGCCGTTTTGGTCGCGACTCCGTTGAAGGTGTAGCTGTCGGCCAGCGAGAGCTCCAGGTCGCTGCTCAGGGGGCCGCTGAAGGTTTCAGTCACCGAGGATTGGGCGCGGGAGGCGGCTGGAAGCAGCAGGCAGGCAAGGCCGAAAGTCAGGCAGGCGTTGAGTCGGGAGGTTGTCGCAAGTGGCCGTTTTGGGTGGGATAAGCTGGGGAGCATCCCCGCTTCAAACGACACAACCTGGCCTGAGCTTGAGGGCGTAGTTTGTGCGCTCGCATCTTCGCGGACGGACTCCGTGCGTCGGGTCGGTTGGCTGTCGTGGGGGGTGGGTCGGCGTCACGAATACACCTGCCTCTTGGTCAAGAAAAGCGCCCGGCACAAAGTAACCCAATAGGTTACTTGATGCCGGGGGCGGGGTGCTTATCGATTGAGAGTCAGGGGGAGGGGGTGGCGGGCAGAAGACGGACGTGAAGTTGCGCGACTGCGTTAGTGCGATTTATGCATTATCCCATCCCAATGGATGCCTTTCATCACGCGCTTGTCCTGCTGCTGCTGTTAACCGTTCTGAGTGTGTTGGGCCGGCGTCTGCCTTGGCCGATGCCGATCACTTACCTGGTGGGGGCAATCGGGGCCGCCTTCTGGCCGGGGTTTCCGCGGATCGAGCTCGATCCCGGTTTTTTCTTTCTGTGTTTCGTGCCTCCGTTGCTCTTCGCCGACGGGTGGCTGATGCCTTTGCGCGATTTTATGGAGGCGAAACGGCCCATATTGCTGCTGTCCATCGGGCTGGTCGTTTTTACCACTTTGGCGGTCGGTTTCACGGCGCATTGGTTGGTTCCCGATTTGCCGCTGGCCATGGCCTTTGCCCTTGGCGCGGTGGTTTCGCCCACCGATGCGGTGGCGGTCGGCGCCATCACTCACCGGCTGAAGGTGCCTTCGCGACTCACCACGATTCTGAATGGCGAGAGCCTGATGAACGACGCGACGGGGTTGGTGGGTTTCAAGTTCGCGCTGGCGGCGGTCGCCATCGGGTCTTTTTCACTGCGAGAGGCGACGTTGAGCTTTTTGTTTCTCGCCGTCGGCGGGGTGGGCGTGGGGCTGGTCATCGCCTACGTGGTCGGGCGGCTTCGCGACCTGTTGATGGCCACGCGCAACACCGATGCGCTGGTGGAGGTGACGATCTCGTTGATGACCCCTTTTGCCACTTATCTCGCGGCGGAGGAGTTGGGGCTCTCCAGCATTCTTGCGGTGGTCTCGGCCGGTCTTTACTCGGGGTGGCGGGATCCTTTGCGGGTGGATGTGGAGACGCGACGCAGCGCCTGGGCGGTGTGGTCCTTCGTGTTGTTTTGGCTCAACGGCCTCGCTTTCATTTTGCTCGGGTTGCAATTCCCCGCCGTCTGGGACCGGCTCGATGATCGTTATTCAGTGGGATACATGCTGGTCGCGGTCGGCGCAGTGACCGCGGCGGCGGTTCTGGCCCGGTTAATCTGGGTGTTTCCGGGCGCTTATCTGCCGCGTTTATTTTCGAGTAAAATCCGTCGCGTCGAATCCCCGCCTTCGTGGCAGGGTGTCTTGGTGACGGGCTGGGCGGGCATGCGGGGCACGATCACGCTGGCGGCCGCGCTTTCGATTCCGCTGACCCTGCCGGATGGACGCGATTTCCCGGGGCGCGACACGGTGATCCTGCTGGCATTCGGCGTGATCGTCGCGACCTTGCTGCTGCAAGGCACGACTCTGGAAGTGTTGATCTGCAAGCTCGGGCTGCGGGCCGATGACACGTTTGCGCGCGAGGATCGGATCGCCCGGATAGCGGCGGTCGAGGGGGCGCTGCGAAGTTTAAGGGAGACTGTCGTGGCTCAGGAAACGGAGGAGGAACGCGCCGCGCTGGCCCTGGTTATCGCGGAGTATGAGCACCGCCTGGCCGAGCTGACGGCCGAAGGTGAGGTCAGGGCCAGCGCGAAGCTGCGACGCTCGACCGGCCGCCTGCATCGGCTGCACGCCCTCAAGGCCGAACGCAGGGCGATCGACGATCTGTGGCGGAAAAACGTGATCACGGATCAGGCGCATCGTCCGCTTCAGCATTTGCTCGACCATGAAGAGTCGATGCTGGAGGGGCAGGCGGGGCACGATTAATCCCGAGCTTCGTCCGCTGTTTCTGCGGGCGTATTCAGGAACCAGGCTTCGAAGGCGAGGGTGGCCAGGCCCCAGACGAAGGCGGCGGCCATGGTCAGGCGGCCGGCGAGCGCGACTTGGGCGGCGATGCGGGTGTCTTGTTTCAGGGCGTGCCAGTGGCTGAGCAGGTATTCCCAATCGTGGCCTTCGATCTCCTTGCCGGTGCCGCCGCCGAGCAGGGGCAACTCCAGGGCGCGCGCGTCGGCGATGTAGGGCGCAACATCCAGCGCGGCGTGGCCCGCCCACCAGAGGCAGACGGCGGCTCCGAAGGCATCGCGGTTTTTGAAATAAAAGGCCGCCGCGATCCCGAGGGGGAAAAGCACTTGAAGGCCGCTGCCCATAAACACGACGAAGGTCTGCGGCGCGCCAAATATCATCGGGATGGCGTGGCCCGCTTCGTGGATGACGAGGTGCACCCCGTGCATCACGCCGGGTTCGAAGCCGAGGTCGTCGAGCGAGATTTTGAAATACGGCGCGGACCAGATGATCAGCCCCAACATAAGCAGCGCGCTGGCCGCCAGATTCCAGACGGGACGCGGGGTCTCCCGGGGAAACGCGCAGCCCAGCAAGCGGTAGATGAATGAAGTTAATGCGGACATGGGTTTAGCTTCCGGTGGGAACTTCTTTTTTAAGGGCAGGTCACTGGTGACCGTAACCCAAAAACATCCTTAACCCTATGAAACTGTTCCGCCTCGTCCTCGCCTCCCTCGTCGCCTCGTTTGCCGTCGCCGCTTATGCCGGTGAAGCCTGCTCGGGGGGCTGCTGCGGCAAGGACTGCAAGAAGGACGCGAAGTCCGAAAAGAAGGTCGAAGAGAAGAAGGGCTAAATTCGCGTTTAGCCGGTTCTGCTTCCGCCGCGTCGCCCGCCGACGCGGCTTTTTGTTTTTTTGGGGCACGGTGCGTTAGCTAATTCTAATTCGCAGACAAGATGCGCAGAATGTCGGAATTGGCCGGGGACGGCCAACGCTACACAAATTACCTGATGTGAGTAAGCTATGCATTATATGCAGGGTTGGTCGTCCCGGCCAATGCAGCTTAACTTGAAGGCACACTAGAGTAAGGGCTTATACGTCCGGGCAAAAGCCATAGAGCAGGTCGTCGCGCCCCTTGCCCGGCCATTCGACCTGGTTGATGCGTTGGTGGCGCATGACGGCGAAAACGAGCTCGTTGAGCGCGGCTTCGTAGCCGAGGATGGAGTAGAGGGCGGGCGCGTCGATGCGGAGCACGAAGGCGGCGAGGCCGACCTCCTGAAGCATGCGCACGGAGCGGTCCACCATCTCGGCTTCGGCCGCGCTGCCGCCTTGCAGGAAAATGACCGGTTTGGGCGCGGCGTTCATTTGCTGGAAGGGGCCGTGGGCGAATTGCAAAAAGTCGCTGATCGGCGGGCAGGGCCAGTAAACGCCTTCCATGAATTTGCAGGCGAGGTTTTGGCTGAAGTCCGAGATGGGCGCGGCGGTGACGAGGTTGAAGCCGCCCGACCACGCGCTGGGCAGGCGGATCATGGCGTCGAGCAGGTCGCGCGGGGCCCGGGCGGCGAGCAGGGCGGAGAGTTGCGCCGGGCCGGGCAGGGGCGCGCGGCAGTCGGGGAACTGGGCGGCGAATTGCAGGGCGGCGAGGTAGCCGGCGAGGGGGCCGACGAAGCGGATGAGGGTGGTGTATTCCTCGGCCAGGGGGAACTCGACCAGTTCGTTGCCCTCGTCGAGCAGGGCTTGGAGGAGGGCGGCCCGGTCGGGTTTGCCGGCGGCGCGGGCGGCGGCGGGAGTACTGGCGGTGAAAAGCACGGTATGGGCGAAGGCCTGGCGGCGGCGCAGCGCGATCTGGGCGTTGGGCGAGACGCCTTGGGAAAACACCACCAGGGTCTTGCCCGCGAAGGCACCCGGGGCCGGATCGACGAAGCCCGAAAGTGGCAAATACGCGGCGGCGCGGTCGGAGTAGAGATTGAGCAACATCACCAGGTAACGCGCATGGGCTTCGCTGCTGCCGGTGCCGGTGATGAGGAAACGGGTGCTGGCCAGGGTGCGGGGCCGGAGCGGGGCCGGGCCGCGCGCGAGCATGTCGGCCAGGATCGCGGGGATGGCGGCGAGGCGGGCGGCGAGGAGAGCGTGACCGAGTGGATCGGAGGCGGTGGCGGTGGACACGGTTATGGGGAAAGCAGGGTTCGGGCCGGATGGCGGGGCGCAGGAAGGGATGCGTTGTCCAGGATGCAGCCCGCACGGGCCGAAGCAACGTGCACCGGGCGGGCGGCGGAGAAAAACTTTCTGACTCTTCGCTTCGGAGGTCGGGCAAATGTGCCGATGTGTGCGCTTAGTTACCTATGTTTGCCGCGTCCGTTCCCGATCCCATCGAAGCAGAGCCGTTCCGCTCCGAGCTGGCTGCGCATACCCTGGCCCGGGTGGCGCAGGGACTCGAAGGCGAGGCGGTGGCGGGCATGGCCGAAATTGTGAAGTTGATCGAAACTCTCACGCACGACGCGCTGAAGATTTCGGTGCAGGAGCTGGCCGAGATCATCGAGAAGGATGTGATCGTGACGGCCAAGGTTATCAGCGCCTCGAACCTGTTCGGCTACAAGCAGTCGTGCGGCTCGGTCGAATCGGTGGAGGACGCGATCAAACTGGTCGGATTCGGCAAGATCCGCACCCTCGCGCTTTCCCTTTTGTTGATGGAAAATCTGCGCCGGCCGGGCGCGGCGGCGGTGCATCGGAAGGCCGCCACGGTGACGCTGACCAGCAGCCTGATCACCCAGGCGTGGGCGCAGGCGCGGGGGCGGGAAGATGCGGACCATGCGTTTTTGCACGCCTCGCTGCGGCAGTTTGGCGACCTGATGCTGGCGGCGTTTTTGCCGGAGGATTTTCAACGCGCGCGCAATCTGGCCGAGGCGCGCGGGCTCACGTTAGAGGGTGCGTGTCAGGAGGTTTTTGGGCTGACGGCGGGGGAGGTGGGTTACACCCATTTGAAGGCGATGCGTCTGCCGGAGAAAATGTTGGCGGGCCTGAAGCCGTTTACCCCGGATTTGCTTAATGGAACGCGCTCCGATGACATGACGCAGTTCCTGCTCGCCTCCGAAATGGGTCGGCAGGTCGCGGAGCTGACCCTGCGTGAGGATCTCGGGACCGAGACTTACGCCTCCCGGATGTGGGAGGTGCGCAACCGGTTCCGCAAATGCATCGGGCTGGATGACGACGTGATGCGCTCGATTTTTATGCTTACGGAGCAGCGGCTCGATGTGTTTGGCCGCGCCTTCGGGGTCAATGTGGTGGCCCACGGGATCGCCCAGCGTTTCGCCAAGCGGAAGGCCTCCGCCCTGGTCAAGGAAGCGCCGATTCCGGTGGTGGAGGCGGCGTCGGCGAGCGAGACGGCGGCGACTCCGGGCGGCTCGAATCCTCCGCTCGCGACGGGTGATGCGTTGTCGGCGGTGTATTCGATTGCGTCGAGTCATGCAGACGGTCCGGCGGCCACGGTCTTGGAGCGTTTGATGGAGGCGGTAGCGGCGGCCGGGGCGCGTTTGGTGGGAAGAAATCCCGGCACGATGTTGTCCGACTTGCTGGTGTTGAGCGACCGGGTGCTGCAAGAATGTTGGAGCACGGAGACGCTGGTGTTTTTTTGGGAAAACGCGCAGGGGCGTTATGCGGCGGGCACGATGAAAGGCGTGACCGCGCGGCGCGGGCCGGCCTCGTTTCACCCCAGTGACCGCACGGTGTTTGGTGTCGCCGCCTCGCGACAGGAAACGGTGCGCATCCACGACGCGGGCGATGCGCGCATCCGGCCGCATTTGCCGATTTGGTTTCAAGCCGAGCTGGGCTTGAAGGCCTGTCTGATCGTGCCGGCTGGCGACGTGCCCGGGCGGCGCCTGGTGCTGTGTTTTGGCTGGTCGCGCTCGCAACGGGTGGATGTTTCGCGCGACGAACTGGGTGCGCTGCGCGCCTTGCTGGGCATGGTCGTGGCGGCCCGGCAAAAGACGGATTAGCCGCGGGAAATTCAGGTGGCACGCTATTGCCAAGCGAGCACTCTGCCGCACTGTCAAAGTTCATGAGCACGCTCACTAAAACGAAAAAGCCGCAGCGTTCCCGGAAGAGAGACGTCACGGTGCCGATGGTGCCTTTGGGCGGCGTTTTTTCCGGACGGGAACATCTGTTTGGCTCGCTCTCATTTGCTCCCGTCAAAGGCTCCTCAGCAAAGCGTCTGATTCATGCCCGTATCGCAGCCGATCATAATACTTGATGCGGGTCCGGTGATAGCCGCGCTTAATGTGCGGGATCCAGACCATGCGTGGGCCAAGATGCGCCTTGGCAGCGTAAATTGTCCGGCTGTTTATATCACCACGGCGGCTATCGCAGAAGCTACACATCTTCTGCAAAATGAGGCGCGGGGTCTTAGCACCTTGGCCGCGTTTATCGAAGGTATGAGCATAGAGGATCCCGCCCCCGCCGAAGTGCTCGCCCTTATGGTTCGCTGGGCACCTCGCATGGACTACGCCGACGCGGGAGCAGTGCTTCTCGCTCGTCGCCACAAGGGTGCCGTTGTCGTGACGACGGATCATCGTGATTTTTCTGCCTACCGCGTTCCGTTCGTATCACCGCGCGGCGAATTTTACGGTTAATTCGGCGCGGCCTCCGGCGCGTAGTGGGCGGGGTTGAAGGCGGGGGCGATGAGGGCGAGAAACTCCAACGCGGCGGGCGCATCGGCGGTGAGTGCGTGGGGGGCGCCGCGGCGCACCCGCACGACGTCGCCCGGGCCGATGGGCGTGCGTCGATCTTCGATTTCGGCCACGCCGTGACCGGAGAGGATGTAGAAGTGCTCGTCCGCGCCCTGGTAGCGGCTGGAGCCGGTGGTGGCTCCCGGTTCCAGGCGGAAGCGGGTGATGCTCAGGTTTTCACTTTGGCCGGGCGCGGCGCGACCGACGATTTCCTGCAAAGATACGCAGTGGCCGATGGCCAGCGCGGGACTGGATTGCGGCGTGAATACTCCGCTGGTCGAGGGGGACGTTGCGGGCGCGGCCGCAGTGGTGGCGGGTGGGTGAATAAACGCCTCGCGGGTGAGCGCGGCGATGCGTTCGGCCTCGGCGGGATAGGCGGCGGCGAGCGGTTCTCGGTAGCCGGGTTCGTAGTCGGAGTAGTCAAAACCGGGCGAGAGGGTGCAGCCGAAAAACGTGTAGGCCTCCGCGTGGTCGCGCACCGGGCGTGCGCCCATCCACACGCCGGCGGGCACGGTGATCTGGGGGTGTTGGCCGTGCAGGGAATCGGGTCCGAAAATGGCTGCCTCGGCGCGACCATCGGGGTGGAGGAGGAGCAGTTCGGCGGCGTCGCCGCCGTGGAAATGCCAGGTCTCGGCGGAGCGCAGGCGGTGCAGGGCGGAGAAGTCCCGTCGCGTTATCAGGGCGAGGATGGCGTTGCCCGCCGGGCGCGAGCCGGTGCCGGCGTAGCGGGGCGGCAGGGCCTCGGCGGGGATGCGTTCCTCGCTCACGTGGGTGAGGGCGAACCAGGCACCTTCGGCGGGGATGAGGCTCAGGCCATGGTGGATGATCAACTGGCCCGCCGGACCGGCGGGAAGGGCGTCGAGGGCGTGCATGGGTTAAACGACGACGCGCGGTCGCCCCGGCCCAAGCTTATTTTTTCGCCGCCTTGATTCCGGCGCGCGGCGTGCTACGTCCTGCCCTGCCACCCGACCCATTATGGTCCACCCTCACACCGAACTCCGGTTCGTAAACCCGCACATTGGCTGGGGCGTTTTCGCCACCAAACCGATTCCCAAAGGCACCATCGTCTGGGCGCTCGACGCCCTCGATCAAACGTTTCAGCCCGAGCAGGTCGCCGCCCTGCCGCCCTATGCCCGCAAGCAGTTGCAGATCTACGCCTACGTGGATGGAAAGGGGCGTCACATCCTGTGCTGGGACCATGCGCGGTTTTTTAATCACTCCTGCTCCGCCAACTGCCTCTCGGTCGGCTACGACTTCGAGCTGGCGGTGCGCGACATCGCGGAGGGCGAGGAGCTGACCGACGACTACGGCACGCTCAACCCCGGCGAACCCTTTCCCTGCGGCTGCGCCACCACGGCGTGCCGGGGCCACGTGCTGCCGGACGACATGGTGCGCCACGGCGACTTGTGGGACGCGGCCGCTCGGGCGGCGTTTTTCTTGATTCGCAACGTGCCCCAGCCGCTTTGGGACGTGGTGCGGGATAAGGCGGAAATCGAAGCCGCGCTGGCCGCGCCCGAGCGTTTGCGGCCCATTCACCACCACTATCGCGGCGGCGGCATCAAGGAGCCGATGCTGGCGGGCGGTTAACTTTGGGTCCGCTGTCATCGGCCGGGCGGCGGCGGGCAAACTCCGCCAGAAGCTCGGGAAACGCGGTTTTGACCGGCGACGCGTCCAGATACGCGGCGGCCTCGTTTTTGCGCCCGCGCGAACAGAGGCCGGCATAAACGTGGAGCTCAAACTGAAGGCGGAGGGCGTCGGCGCTAGCCTGAAGGCCGAGGGCCGAGAGCAGGAAGAGCAAGGCCTCGAAGGTGGAGAATCGGTCCGCGCCGTTCTGCGCGCGCAGGGCGTAGCGGCTCGCGCCCGACATGGGCAGGCGGACGCGACGGCCCCAGTTTTGCACCTGTGTGAGCATGCCCCCGGCCTGGGCCCAGTTGGCGTCGAGGAGCAGGATTTGCAGGCGTTCGGGCGGAGGCGGCGCGTCGGGCGGGGCTTCGCCGCGGGGGTGCAGAATCCAGAGCTCCTCGCAATCCGGGCGGATGATTTCGGCCCGGTCCACGCCGCGTTCGCGCCGGTAGGAGTGGATCCGCGTATCGGCCAGCACGCGGGGGATGAGATTGCCGGTGCTGCTCGGGCGGTGGGCTTCGAGGGCGTGTTGCAGGATGTCCACCCGGAGCGGACAGTGCACGGTGCGTTGGACGGAGCAGATGCACCAGCGGGGCGGGAGTTCGCACCGCGCGCAGCGGTGGGTGCCTTGGAGGACGACGCTGCGCGCCATGGTCAGAGCGGGAGGATGCGCAGGCCGAAATCGGGATCAAGCAGGGCGACGGTGGTCTGCGCGCAATCGATGCACCAGCTGCGATCCTTGTGGCGCGCCTGGGCGCCGCGGGTATGCCCGACGATTTGAGGCAGGGGCAGGTCGTCCACGAACTCGCTATCCCAATCCAGCCACAAGGGACCGCCCACCGCCGCGCGGGTGCCGCCGCGGCCGGGGCCGACCTCGAAGAGCGGACTGTCTTCGTTTTTGTCCACCCAGTTTTCCCAAGTGGCGGTGGCTTGGGCGAGGAAGGTTTGCGCCTGGGTGGCGGGCTCGGGAGAGGCAAGCCAGGGCCAGTGCAGGCGGGCCACGCCGGCGTGGCTCAAGAGGAAGCCGTGCACGAGGCTGGAGATGCGCCAGGTGCGCAGGAAACTCACCGGCCAGAGCCCCGGCAGTTCGGCATAGGAGGCGGCCTCGGGCAGGGCGGCGTCGAGTTGGGTGATTTGCGCGGTATTGCCGTCGGCGAGCAAGGCCGCCCGGTAACGGGCGACGCGCAGGGCCTGCATATCGTGGTTGCCGACGTGGAAAACACAGCCCGGGCGGTGGGTGCGAGGCAGTTCAATCAGTGCGGTGGCGATGGCGCGCTGGGCGGCGGGGCTGCGCCAGCGCGGGTTGATCGAGTCCACGTAATCGCCGAGAAACACCAGGGTGGCGGATTCGCGCCGGGCGAGGTCCACCGCGCGCTCGAGGAAATCCAGATCCTGGTGCACATCGGGCACAAGCAGGGCGGGTCGATCGGCGGGGATTTCGGCGTTGGGCAACACAACGCGTAATGTCGGCTGCTGGGGCGCTGGTTCAATCCTGAAACCGGTGCCGATGCCTGCCACTCAAGAGGTATATGCAAGCGGCAAAACCCTGATCGGGATGCCCTACTCCTTAACACTGCGCGCAGGCCACCCCCTGCCTATTCCCATGCCGCCGGCCCGGCTCGCCCCATCCAATACAAAGTAACCTAATAGGTTACTTGATGCCGGGGGCGGGGCTGGCCGGGCGGGCGGCGGGGGAATGGTCGGCGGAGGGGGAGGGGCCGGGGGAGGGGGGAATTACGGGGGAGGTGCGGGTAGGGTTGGGGTTAATTGCGGGGGGGCGGGGTGCGGGCTTGGCGCGGCGGGGAAAAAACCCACGCTGCGGCGCGCATGGATAACCCGTTTTCCAAAATCTCCCAGGTTCGCCTCACCGGCGGGACGGGGGGCTGGGTGAAAAATCTGCGCGGCTACGACAAGTCCCGCCACAGCTTGCCCGACGCGGTCAACGCCGCCACCAGCGGGTTTCTGGCCCGGCTCTGCGCCGCCGAGCTCGCCGAGGAGGCCGAGGCGATGTTTCAACGCGCGCGCACCGCGCTGGGCTACAAACGGGCCGGCATCTCGCTCGAGCTGGGCGCGGGGCTGGCCACGCTCACCACCCGGGACTTTTGCTGGGAACTGGCCTACGCGCTCGATCCGGCCGATCCGGCGCGCTACTCGCTGACGCGCGGGCTGCACTCGTTGCGTTCGGGGAATTTGGCGCAAATGCCGGAGTTTGACGGGTTGTTCGCCGGGCAGTTTGACGCGGTGGTTTTTGATCTGGCGCGCGGGCTGCGGGTCGAGGCGGTGATCGACGCGGTGGAGGCGCTGGATGCGGAGCGGCCGGATGCGTTGCGCGTCACTTATCCTTCCGATTGCAGCCGGTGCGAGCTGACGGTGCCGGGGGTGGCGGCGCGGGTGGAGTGCGACGGGGCCACGCTGGCGCTGCGTCTGCCGCGGGCGGGTTCGCCGGCGAGTTGCCTGGCGGAGTTTGCGGCGGTGCGGGACGCGTTCCGGCTGAGCCGCGATGCGGTGCTGGCGGGCTTGCTTGGCTGAGCGGGTGCGTTTTAGTGCGGAACCATGTCTGCCGACACCGTTGCCCGGGCTCGTATTTTGATCGCCGATGATTCCGACGTGTGCCGGACGGTGCTGGCGATTTTGCTCAAGAACACCGGCTTCGACGTGACCAGCGTGGTGAACGGCCGCGAGGCGCTGGCCAAGCTGCGCGCGCAGAGTTTTGATCTGGCGATTCTGGACAACGACATGCCCGAGCTGGACGGGCTGGGCACCTTGATCGAGCTGCGGACCTTCGCGCCGAATCTTCCGGTGGCGGTGTGTTCGGGCACGCTTTCGCCGGCTTTGCGGGCGCGCTACGAGGCGCACCGGATCGAGGCGATTTACGACAAGCCGGTGGATCCGCGCAAACTGCGCGACCAGATCCCGGTGATTCTGGCGCGGTTTCAGCGGGCAAGCAGGCAGGGCGGGGGAGCGGGGTCGGCCGGGCCCACCGCGCCGCCGTTCCAGGTTTTGGGCGAGGCGGACGCGGCGCTGGAGAAGCCGGTGTTTGCGGGGGCTTCGGCGCAGGTGCGCAAGCTGGTGGCGGACTTCGGGCGGATCCGGGATTTCCGCATCGCGGCCACGGTCTCGGGCGGGGTGGGGGCGGCGTTTCTGGATGTGGCGGTGGCGGTGGCCGAGGAGCGGGATGCGGTCTTGCTGGCCTGCCCGGCGGAACGGGTGGGCGCGGAGTATTTCACCCGGTTGTTTGCGGCGGCGCGGGCGCAGGCGCGGCCGGTGTTGTTGATCGTGCTCAACGCGGAGCGGCTCGCGGCGGAGCAGCAGGAGCTGTTGCACAAACTGATCGCGGGCGGCGGGGAGTTCGCGGCGTTCGCCGGGCGGGCGCGGTTGATTTTATGCGCGGAGGCGGATTTGAGCGCGCTGGCCGATGCGGGGGAATTTAACGAGCTGTTGTTGATGCGGGCGGGGGCGATGAAGCTGGGGCTGGCTCCGCTGGCGACGCGCCGGGCGGATGTGGGGCAAGTCGCGCGGGCGGTGTTGCGGCGCATCGGCGCGGGCGGGGTGCGGCTGACGCCCGCCGCGCTGGGGTGGATCGAGCGGACGGAGTGGGCGGGCGACTACATGCAGCTGCACCGGGTGGTGGATATCTGCCGTCACGAGAATCTGGGCACCGCCGAACTGGATGTGCCGGCGTTGGAGGCGGCGTTCGCGGCCGAGCCGGACTGGCGCGAGCCGCTTTACCACGATGTGTTGTTGAGCACGCTCGGGGCGTAGCGCGGAGCGGCATTCGCTAGCGAATGCCCTGCCAAGACGCATGCTTTCGCAACCGTTATTTGAGGGCGCGTTCAGGCTGATTGGAGCACGGGGTTGCCGGGCTGGCCGCGTTCGCGGAGGTGGGCGACGAGGAGGTGGAGGTTGGCTTCGTCGTCGAGGCCCACGGTATCGACCGGCAGTCCGGGATAGCGGTGGATCAGGGAAATGGCGGGGTGGTTTTTAACCAGTTGGGCGACCACGGCATCGGGCCAGCGGTGGATGAAGATCAGCCCGGCCAGATCCGGCATGCGCAGGGCGGCGGGTTTTGCGGGCGGGGTGAATGCCGGGGCGGTCGCTCAGGGCGCGGGAAACGGTGGAAATGGCCACACCGAGCTCGCGGGCGATGGACTCCAGATTAACCCGAGAGTTCGGTCGTGATTTCGGCGCGGCGCACGGGCACGATGACGTCCACGCTTTTGATCCCGGCCACTTCCTTGACCAACTGCCGCGCGCAGGTGCCCAGCCCCTTTGAGTGCATCCACTGCTCAAGTGTGCGCCACAGCGCCAAGGCCAGGAAGCAGACCAGGATGTGCGCCTGCACCCTGTCCTCCTTGTGGTGAAACACCGGTCGCAGTCCCAGATCGCTTTTGGCGGTGCGAAACGCCGCCTCGGCCTGGGTGAGCTGGATATACCACTTCCACAACAAGACCGGATCGGTCTGCTCGCAGTTGGTGCGGAGCAGATACGCGCCTTTTTGGCGGTGCGCCTTTTGTCCGGCGTCGAGCCGGCTGCTGACGCACAGGCCGGAGGCACGGCCTTCCCCATCGCGTAATACCTCTGCCTCTACGATGGCGGCGGCGGCCGGATACTTGCCCAGGTGCCGGCCGATCCGGCGCCCCACCGTTTCCTGATCGGCCTGCGGAGTGCGGCGCAGCCAGGCGTCGATCTTGATCAACGCTCCCGTCAGTCGCTCGCTCTGGCGTTGGAGCATCGCGCGCTCCTTCCCGGCCCGCGCGCCGCTGCGACATAGCACGTAACGCTCGCCCGGCTCGCCATCGGGCTGTTCGACCAGGCGCACCTCCAGCCCGTCCTGCACGGTTTTCCAGTCGGATTGTTCGAGCAAAGTCTGCTCGTGGGCGCGCAGCCAGCTCTTCGGCGTGCCGACCAGGTAGCGCGCCTTGCGTTGGCGCAGGAAGGCGATGTTCGCCTCGGAGACCATGCCCCGGTCCATCACCCAGATCCGTTCGGCCTGGCCGTATTTGGTTTCCATTGCACGCACGATGTCCTCGACCGTGCTCACATCGGCGCGGTTGCCCGCGAACACCTCGAAGCTCAGCGGCAGGCCCTCGGGTGTGCAGACCAGGCCGATGCAAACCTGCTTGTTGCCGCTGCGTTGATCGCGCGAGTAACCGCGTTGGGCCTGCGGATTGCGCTCCGCCCCGCCCTCGAAGTAGGTGCTGGTCACGTCGTAGAGCAAAAACTCGAAGCGCACCCCAAACCACTCGCGGTAACGCATCATCAGGTGGGCGCACAAGGCGTCCTTGTGCTCGCCGAGCTGATCGAGCGCGCGGTAGAGCCGGTCGTCGTTGACCAGACGGGTGTCCACGCCGAGCAGATCGTCGAGCGCGGTGGTGTCATACCAATGCTCGGCCACGCCGAGTTCGGAGCGTTGCGCGCAAAACCGCGCGACGGTGAGCAGCGCGGCGGTATGCGCCCAGCCCACCGACTCGCGGCCCTCGGGCAAAAGCCCGCCGAGCAGCTCATCGAGCTTGAGCCGGTGCCAAAGCGAGAGGGCCAGGTAACACTCGCCGAAGTCGCGGCTGCGTTCCACTCGCAGAGCGCGCAGATCGGCTGGCTCCCAACGCGAGGCGGAGGCGCCCTGCGCATCGCCCGGCGAGCCGAGCCCGGGCAGAGGCGCGGTGTTCGGCTTGGGTGCCGGAGTTTCACCGCGCAACAGGGCGGGCAAATCATCCCAGCCCCCGCGCAAGCCCGCCAGTTGCGCGTCGTCGAGCTTGCCGAGCGAGGCGACGACCTGCTGACGCGGCCCACGCGCGGTGCGCACCGTCCGGCACAAGTGCCAATAACTGTAACCGACCCCGCGCGCCGACTTGGTTTTGCGTCGTAGGAACATGCCCGGCAGTATCGCAGAAACCCAAGCGCTCCTCAACGGGGTGTTCGGCACTACATGCCTCCAGAAACTCGTCTTCCCTCGTAGCCGCCCGCCGCCAAAAATCCGCTCTCCTCTGAAACTTTTTTAGCCGACCGCGC
>JAPLTN010000078.1 GCA_026398135.1 Verrucomicrobiota bacterium | reverse complement strand
TTGAGGCTTGGGGCCGGGCGATGGGGCGCCGGGGGCGCTTCAGGCTTGGGGGGTGCCGGGAAGCGGTGTCCGATGCGTTTTTTGCACTGCATTTTCCGGCCGGCTCGTTTCTTTCACGCCGCCGCCCTTTTCCACTCATGAAACGCCTCGCTCCGCTTATCGCCTGCTTCGTACTGATCGCCTTCGCCGCCTTGCCTGTTCGCGCCCAGAGCGCGGCCGCACCCGCCGCGCCCGCCGCCGAAGACAAATCACCCGTCTCTCCCTACGCCAAAACCCTCGCGACCGTCACCGGCATCGCCATCTCGCCCCTGCTCGGCACCGGCGCGCTCGGCATCTACGAAAGCTTCCAGGCGTCCACCCCCGAGGCCAAAGCCACCCTTCCTTGGTACGCCCAATGGACGTTCTTCGTCCCCGCGCTCGCCATCGTCGGCCTTTGCGCTGCCAAAGACTCTTTCGGCGCGGTCGTCCCTCCCGGGCTTAAAAAGCCCCTCGATGTGCTCGAAACCATCGAAAACAAAGCCTCCGGTCTCGTCGCCGCCGGAGCCGTGGTGCCCTTCACCATGAACTCTCTCTCCAAACTCATGGTCGCCTCCGTCCCCTCCGGCGACGCCCTGCTCCACACCGGCACCGCCACCGTGGCCGTTGGCGCGATCGATTGGTCCTGGGTCCTGAACATCGCCACGGTTCCGCTCGGCCTCGCCGTCTTCGCCCTCGTGTGGCTGGCCTCGCATGCCATAAACGCCCTCATTCTCCTCAGCCCGTGGGGTGCGATTGACGCCGTGCTCAAGGGTGCCCGCACCGCCCTGCTCGGCGTGGTCACCCTCACCGCCACCCTCAACCCTTGGATCAGCCTGGGCTTGTCCCTTGTCATTGTACTCGTCGCTTACCTGGTCGCCGGCTGGGCCTTCCGCCTCACCGTCTTCGGCGCGATTTTCTCCTGGGACTTTTTCACCTTGCGCAAAAAGCGCACCACCGTCGCCGCCTCCGGCGAAGCCGATCTCTTCTCCAGCAATACGCTCACCACCCAGGGCGTCCCGATGCGCACCTACGGCCGGCTCCAAAACCAGCCCGAAACCGGTAAACTCGTTTTCCGCTATCGCCCGTGGCTCGTGCTCCCGGAAAAATCCCTCGACGTAAAACTCGACACCGCCGCCGTCGGCAAAGGCCTCTTCTTCTCCACCATCCGCAGCGGCGACCAGACCGCCTTCGTCCTCCCGCCCCGCTACCGCGACCACGAAGACGCCATCGCCCGCGCCTTCGCCCTTGAAGGCGGCGTGCAAGACGCCGGCCTGCGCAAGGCTTGGAGCACGTTAAAGGAACTCTTCGGCGGCGGCGCAGCAAAGGCCCAAATCGCTTAAGAGGCTCCACCTCAATTCCATACTACTGTGAAAACGTGCGCATAGCGCACACTGGCGCATTAGATAAAACGCCTCCCAAGCTTGCCTGGCATTAGATTATGAAATGCTCCTTCCGCTGGTATGGACCCGATGATCGTGTGCCGCTCGCCTGGCTGCGCCAGATGACGCCCCGCCCGCTCGTCGTTACCCACCTGCCGCACATTCCACCCGGCGAAGTCTGGCCCATCGCCGACCTCCGGGCCCTGCGCGCCCAGCTCGACGCCAACGAACTCCAACTCGGCCCGGTCGAGAGCGTCTTCTGGACCGATGCCATGAAGCTCGGTCGCCCCGAACGCGACCAGCACATCGCCAACATCATCGCCACCCTGCGCAACCTGCGCACCGTTTTCCCCGACGCCGGCGAACTCGTCGTCACCTACAACCTTATGCCGCTCGACTGGGGCCGCACCTCGCTCGCCCTGCCCCACGCCAACGGCACCCGCGGCCTCGCCTACGACCACGCCGAGCTCGAAAAGCTCGATTTGTCGCAAGGCCTCTTCCTCCCCGGCTGGGGCCGCCGCTACAGCGCGGCCGAATTTTCCGCCCTTCAAGAAGCCTACGCCGCCCTCGGCGAGGACGGTTTCTGGGCCAACATCCGCTACGTCCTCGAAAAACTAATTCCCGTCGCCGCCGCCCTCGACATCCGCCTCGCCGCCCACCCCAACGATCCACCGTGGTCCTACCTCGGCCTGCCCGCCCTGCTCTGCGGCGCCGCCGGAGCCCGCCGCCTGCTCTCGCTCGTGCCGCACCGGGCCAACGCCCTCTGCTTCTGCACCGGCAGCTTCGGAGCCGACCCCGCCAACGACGTGCTCGGCATGCTCGGTGAATTCCGCGACTCCATCGCCTGGATGCACATCCGCGCGGTCAAAACCACCGGCCACAAATGCTTCCATGAAGCCGACCACGCCGATCCCGGGGCCAACGTCGATCTGCTCGCCGTCATGCGCACCTTGGTGGCCCAGGGCTACGACGGCGTTTTCCGCTCCGACCACGGCCTCGACCTCCTCCACGAAACCGAGGCCCGCACCCACGGCTACCCCGCCATCGACCGCTACGTCGCCAACAAAATGCTCTGGGCCTACGCCCGCGCCCTCAAGGGCTGAACGTCCTTGGCCCCGAGCCCACCGCATTCGGAAACGGCACGCCCCACAGCGCGGGCGTCGCCTCCGGCGCAGGGTCGATCCCCGGCGCCAGCCGCCGCACCACTTCTTCATAACGCAGGCTGCACTGGAGTCGGCGCTGCCCGCTGGAATCGATCTTCGGATTCAGGGTGAACACCGCCTCGCTAAACGGCGGCGCGTCTTTCATCGCCTGCGCCCGCCGCCGCACCTCGCGATAGTCCAGCGCGCGGTCCTTGATCAACGCATCCAACCGCTCCAGATCGGCCCGCGTCACCGGCCCCCACAAGGCTTTCCAAGCCTCGGGCTCAACCCGCGGCGCCAGCAACTTCACGAACCGTTTCTCCGTCGGCGTCACTTGCTGCCAATACCCCAGAATCAGCAAAAACGGCTCGTCGATGTCATACTGGCGCAACGCATCCCCCAGCCCCACCGGCGCCCCGTATTTCGTCGCCTTCGGGTTGGCCGGCAACCCCGCCAACCCCGGATCCGCGAGGCGGTTTTCCGCCGCCGGAACATCCCACTTCTGGGTGTAGTTTTTCGGCCGATACCCGTTGAAAAACCGGTCGCACACCCAATGCTCGAAAATCAACCCGTGAGCCTGCACTTCCTCGGCCGATACCTGCGCCCCGCCCGCGACCGCCCAAAGAGCCCACAACCCCAAGCGGCAAAAAACCAGGACTCGGCGCAACGTTTTCAAAGCAACGAAAGAATGGCCACCCCGCCTCTCCCCCGGCAAGAACACAGCCATCATGTCCGACGCCCCTGAAGCCCCCGCCCCCGCCACTCCCGCCGCCGACGACGCCGACGCCGGTTTCGCCAAGATGAAACTCGCGAGCGCCCGCCGGCACCTCTTTCTCTGCCCCGGACCCGAGTGCTGCGCCCGCGCCGAAGGCCTGGAAACGTGGGCCGCCTTGAAAACCGCCTGCCAGACCCCGGGGGCAGACGCCTTGCGCACCAAGGCCGAATGCCTGCGCATCTGCACCGGCGGCCCGTGGCTGGTGGTTTATCCCGACGGCGTGTGGTACGGGGAAGTCACCCCCGCGCGCGCCGAACGCATCGTGCGCGAACACGTGGTCGGCGGCACGCCTGTGACTGAGTGGGTATCCCGGACCCACCCCTTAAACGGAGCTTAACCCCAATGCCGTTAAGGCATAGGCACGATATTTAAGGAAACCATGCCCGAAGAGCTTGGCTGGGAGGTTTTTCTGGGCCAAGAACTGACAGGCTGGCGGATTGCTCGGGGACAAGATCGGGCGCGGCGCGGCGGCAATAGCG
>JAPLTN010000079.1 GCA_026398135.1 Verrucomicrobiota bacterium | reverse complement strand
TAGGCGTACTCTGCGCTTCGCCTGACATGGGCGACGTGATCGGGGCCTTTTGGGCTGCTTGGGAAGTTTCCATCCCAAGCCTATGTCTGCTATCGCATATAAAGTACAGTAAAAGAATGCCTTAACGGCATTGGGTTTAGGCCCAGTCATGATTTCCGGCTCGGTGGACTCCGTGTCTCCTCTCGTGCCCTCCGTGAAACTGCATGAAAAAGGCCCGGTCGAGGCCGGGCCTGAATCGCGAATAGAAATAAAAATTCTAAACGGATTACTTTCCGAGGGCTTCGAACTTCGGGGTGAGGTATTCGGCGCAGCTGTCGAGGCTGGCGAGGTGGATGTAGTCGGCCTCGGGCACTTCGATGCCGTGCTGCTTGCGGAGCTCCATCACGATGTCGAGGAAGTCCATGCTATCCAGCTGCATCTGGTCGCGCAGGCGAACGTCGGACTTGAGGTTGCTCAGGTCTTCGTCCGGGGCGATGTCGGCGATGATATCGAGCACGATTTTCTTGCAGGCGTCTTTGGTCATGGGAGTCGTAAAAGGGATGGGTGAACAGGGAGGGAAATCGGGGAAAGTCGAGGAACTAGGCGACAAAGCGTTTCACAATCAACGTGGAATTAATCCCGAGCATGCCGAAGGAGTTGTTCAGGATGGCGTCCACCTTGGCGACTTTCTTGGGCGTGTTGAGCACGAGGCCGTCGATGGCGCAGGCCGGGTCGAGGTCGTCCACGTTGATGGTGGGGTGAACGATCAGGTCGTCGAAGCTGGGCAGGTTGCCCGCCAGCTCCAGCGCGCCGGCTGCGCCCATGCAGTGGCCGATGTAGCTCTTGGTGTTGTTGATCGAGGTGTCGGGGCAACCGGTGCCAAACACCGCGCGGATGGCTTCGCACTCCTGGATGTCGCCCTGCGGGGTGGCGGTGGCGTGGGTGTTGACGATATGGATGTCGGCGGCGGTGAGCTTGGCGTTGACCAGGGCCTTGCGCACGCACTCGGCCTGGCGACCGGGGTTGGGCAGCACGTAGTCGGAAGCGTCGCTGTTCACGCAGTAGCCGCCGATTTCGCCGTAGATCCTGGCTCCGCGGGCGCGGGCGTCTTCGAGGCGTTCGAGCGTGTAAATGCAACCGCCCTCGGAGACGACGATGCCGTTGCGGCCTTTGTCGAAGGGACGGGACGCTTTTTTCGGGTCTTCGTGGGTGGCGAGCGCGCCTTGGGATTTGAAGCCGGCGAAGATGCCGAAGGTGTGGATGGACTCGCTGACGCCGCCGCAGAACGCGATATCGACTTCGCCGAGGCGGAGCATCTGCGCGGCGTGGATCAGGCCCATGTTACCGGCGGCGCAGGCCGCGCCGATGGTGTAGGCCGGGCCGGTGATGCCGAGGGCGAGGGAGATCTCGCCCGCCGGGTTGTTGGCCACGGTGCGCGGGTTGTGGTAGTGCGACCAGTACTTGGTGTCGTAGTTAAACTTGGAGATGGCGTAGATCTCGTTCTCCGTCTCGACGTTGCCGTGCTCGGTGCAGCCGATGTAGATGCCCACGCGGTCCTTGGGCACGGTATCGAAGGCCAGGCCGCTGTCCTTGAGCGCCTCCTGGGCGCAGTAGATGGAGATGGACCCGGCGCGGGTGCCGACGCGCAGGCCTTTGCGGGTCTGATAGCGCAAGGGGTCGAAATGGCAGACACCGGCGATCAGCCGACCCATGTAGCGCACGTCAAACGGCTCCACTCCGGCGACGCCATTGAGGAGGTTTTGGCGGAATTCAGACAGGGAATTACCGTTCGGCGCAGTGAGGCCGATACCGGTGATGACGATGCGGGCGGGCGTAAACGACATGCGGAAAGGGAAAAGCGCTAGCCAAGGGCGGGCGCATGGCAATACAACGCTGATTCCTTTTTTACCCCGCCCCCCGTTCCACCACGAAACCACCACACCACCATGAACGTATTAGTCGTCGGAGGCGCCGGTTACATCGGCTCCCACTGTGTTCGCCAACTCATCGCCGCCGGGCACACCCCGGTGGTGATGGATAATCTGATTTTCGGCTACCGCGCCGCCATACCCGAGGGCGTGCCCTTCTATTCGGTAAATCTGGGCAATGAATCCGAGGTCGGAAAAATCCTGAAGAAAGAAAAAATCGAACTCGTGATGCACTTCGCCGCCTACGCCTACGTGGGCGAAAGCGTGACCGACCCGCTCAAGTATTACTTCAACAACGTCGCCGCCACCCTCCACCTCCTGCGCTGCATGATGGGCTGCGGGGTGAAGAAGTTCGTCTTCTCCTCGACCTGCGCCACCTACGGTATTCCCGACAAAATGCCCTTGGTGGAGACCATGCCCCAGGCCCCGATCAACCCCTACGGCCAGACCAAACTCGACATCGAAAACGCGCTCAAATCCTTCGCCCACGCCTACGGTCTGAGTTTCGCCGCCTTCCGCTATTTCAACGCCGCCGGCGCAGCCGAGGACGGCACCATCGGCGAGTGCCACAACCCCGAGACGCACCTCATACCGCTCGCCATCGACGCCGCCACCGGCAAGCGCCCCGCGCTCCAGGTTTTTGGCAACGACTACCCCACCCCGGACGGCACCTGCCTGCGCGACTACGTGCACGTGGACGACCTCAGCCGCGCCCATATCGCCGTCTTCGACAAACTCGCCGCCCCCGGCGCGCAGTTCTTCTATAACCTCGGCACCGGCACGCCCACGTCTGTGATCGAGGTCATCAACGCGGTGGAAAAAGTCACCGGTCTCAAAGTGCCCCACACCTACGCGCCGCGCCGCGCCGGCGATCCGCCGGCGCTCTACGCCGACTCCACCAAGGCCAAGAGCGAACTCGGCTGGACGCCGCAATTCACCACCATCGAGCCCATCGTCGCCACCGCCTGGAAGTGGCACCAGTCCCACCCGGACGGCTTCCCGAAGAACTGAGCCCCGCGTCTCCCGTTTTGGAGCGTTTGTCTTAATGCAGCCCCGACCGGTGGTCGGGGCTTTCTTCAATCCGCCCCCGACCAACGGTCGCTGCTACACCAAGTTAAAGTGTCGTTCCACCGTCCCGCCATGCCGTCTCTTCTCGAATCCGCCGCCACCCTTCGCGACGCCGTGGACCGGCTCACCTTTGCGCTTCCGGTCGCCTACACCTACAACCCGCTGCGTCACGCCTGGGCACCGCATGCCGCCTACCTTACCCGCTACGGCTCCGCTCCCAAACGCGTGGTCTTCCTCGGCATGAATCCCGGCCCCTACGGCATGACCCAGACTGGAGTGCCTTTCGGCGAGGTCACCGCCGTGCGCGACTGGCTTCGCATCCAGGAACCCGTGGACATGCCCTTCCCCGAACATCCCAAGCGTCCCGTCACCGGCTTCGCCTGCACCCGCAGCGAGGTGAGCGGCAAACGCCTCTGGGGGCTCTTCGCCGCGCGCTTCGGTTCACCCGAGGCGTTTTTCGCCGAACATTTTGTGCTCAACTACTGCCCGCTCGTCTGGATGAGCGAGAGCGGAGCCAACCTCACCCCCGACAAACTCTCCGCCGCCGAGCGCGCCGCGGTGGACGCCCCGTGTCGCGCCCACTTGCGCGCCGTGCTCGACACCCTCCGGCCCGCCCACCTGGTCGGGATCGGAGCCTACGCCGCACAGAAATTCGCCGAGGTCACCACGCCCGCCGACCCGTGGAAAATCACCCAGGTCCTGCACCCCAGCCCGGCCAGCCCAGCCGCCAACAAGGACTGGGCGGGCGACGTCACCCGCACCTTGGTGAAAGCCGGCATCTGGCCGGCCTGATTCGCCCGCCCAATCGCGGGCCTTTCCTTTTGACCTGTTCTCCGCCTAGTTGCGTGCTCCCGCCATGATCGAAGTCGAAAATCTCACCCGCGTCTTCCGCACCTATAAAAAGCCGCCCGGCTTCTGGGCCGGTGTGCGTGGGCTCTTTCACCGCGAATTCGAAGAACTGGCCGCCGCCAAGGACATTTCCTTCACCATCGCCGAGGGCGAGTTCGTCGGCTTTCTCGGACCCAACGGCGCGGGCAAGACCACCACGCTCAAGATGCTGGCCGGGCTCATTCACCCGACCTCGGGCATGGCCCGCGTCGCCGGCTTCGATCCCGTAAAACGCGAAAACGCCTATCGCCGCCTTTTCGCCCTCGTGCTCGGTCAGAAAAACCAGCTCTGGTGGGACCTTCCCGCCCAGGAAAGTTTTCTGCTCCTGCGCCATATTTACGGTCTCTCCGCCGAACAATACAAGGCCACCCTCGACGAGTTGGTGGAGCTACTCGGCGTGCGCGACAAACTCAGCACCATGGTGCGCGAGCTGTCCCTCGGTGAGCGCATGAAAATGGAGCTCATCGCCGCCCTGCTCCACCGCCCGCGAGTCCTGTTTCTCGACGAACCCACCATCGGCCTCGACGTCGTCTCGCAACGCGCCGTGCGCGGCTTTCTCCGCGAGTATAACCGCAAATACCGCACCACGATTTTGCTCACCAGCCACTACATGGCGGACATCCAGGAACTCTGCGACCGCGTGATCGTGATCGATAAGGGCCGCAAGATCTACGATGGCGGACTCGACCGCCTCGAATCGGCCGGCGGGCGAAAAAAAATCCTGCGTTTCCGGCCCGTCGCCCTGCCCTTCCCCGGCATGGAAGCCCTCGCCGCCTACGCGCCCAAGCCGACCGACGACGGCGAGATCATCCTGCACGTGCCGAGCGGCGAGATCGTGGCCGCCACCGGCCGCATCCTCGCGGCGGGCGCAGTGGCGGACATCGCCATCACTGACGTGCCCTTGGAAGATATCATCGCCGATCTCTTCGGCGCGCAGCGCCCGGCGGCGGTGTAGATGTAGCACCGGTCGGTGACCGGTGCATTTAGATCACACTAGAACGAACCGGTCGGCGACCGGTTCTACACTTTACCGGCATCAAGCCAGCGCGCGCTGGGCGGTGAACACGTCGCGCAGAGCCAGCCCGAGCCGGTCTTGCAGCGCCTGCAACTTCACATAGCGGGCGTGGGCCTTCTTGTCCGGCTTGCAACGGGTCTTCTCGTCCACCGCCACCACGACTTTGGTGAAGTCGGTGAGCTTGGCCTTCTTGCCCTCCTTCAGCGCCACGCACCACGCGGCTTGCAAGGCGCCGCCGAGCGCCGCGCCTTCGTCCTCGACCATCGCCACCACCGGCACGCCAAAGATGTCGGCCATGAGCTGACGCCAGACCGGCGACTTCGCTCCGCCACCGGTCACGCGGATTTCCTTGGCCTTCACCCCGAGGGTATCGAGGCGGCGCAGCCCGTAGTTCATGCCGAGAGTCACGCCTTCCATCGCCGCGCGGGCGAAGTGGGCGGCGGTAAAGGTCTTGTTGGTCAACCCGAGCAACACGCCCGAACCGGCCGGCACGTTCGGGGTGCGTTCACCGGCGAGGTAGGGCAGCAACACGAGACCGTCCGCGCCCGGCGGCACGGATTGCACGGCGGCGGCGAGCGCGGCGTGATCCTGGCCGAAGAGCTGGCGCACCTGCTCGGTGACGGTGGTCACGTTCATGGTGCAGAGCAGCGGCAGCCAGCCGCCGGTCGAGGAACAGAAGGCCGCGATCTCACCCGTGGGATCGACCACCGGCTGGTCGGCGTAGGCGTAGATCGTGCCACTGGTGCCAAAGCTGGCGCTGATGACGCCGGGGGCCACGTTGCCCGTGCCGATGGCCCCCATCATGTTATCACCGCCACCGGCAGAAACGACCACGCCGGCCGGCAGGCCGAGCTTGGCCGCGAGGTCGGCGCGCACCACGCCGGGCGACTCGTGCGAGGCGGAGAGCGGGGGCAGCCAGTCCGCGAGCTTGGGGTCGATGGCGTTGATCGCCGCCTTCGACCACACGCGCTTGCGCACGTCGAGCAGCGCCGTGCCGGAGGCGTCGCCGTATTCCATAAAATAATTACCCGTCAGGTGAAAATTCAGGAAGTCGTGCGGCAGCAGCACATGGCGGAGTTTCTTGTAATTCGCGGGCTCATGGCGCTTCAACCAGAGAATCTTGGGCGCGGTAAAGCCGGGCAGAATCAGGCTGCCGGTGTGGCGCAGGGCGGCTTTTTCGCCGCCGAGTTTTTTGGTGATGAGCGCGCACTCGGCGATGGTGGAGGTATCGCACCAGAGCTTGGCCGGACGGATGACCTTGCCCGCGGCGTCGAGCGGCACGAAGCCGTGTTGCTGGCCGGATACGCCGATGCCGCGGATCTCGGCCGCGCGCGCCGGACCGATTTTGTTAACCACCTCGGCGATGGTGAACTCCAGCGCGCACGCCCACTCGGAGGGATGCTGTTCCATGTGGCCGGCCGGCAACCCGGCGATCAACGTGTGCGGCGCGCGCGCCTCCGCGATGACCTTGCGGGAGGCGAGGTCGAGGACGACCGCCTTGGTGGACTGGGTGCCGGAATCGATGCCGATGTAGAGGCTCATGATTTTGGGTGGTAAATAAGGAGATTGGTGTTTGCGGAAAAAGCCCGCAAAAAGAACATCCAAAATGAGCCGCGTTACGTGCTATCGTTGTTTCTGGCCCCAGCGCTTGTGCTGGTGCGGCTCCATCGTGCCCATGGCGACACGCACCAAGTTCGTGTTCTTGATGCACCCGAAGGAATTTAAAAAAGAGAAGGCCGGCACCGGCCGTCTCACCCACCTTTGTCTGCCGGAAAGCGAGATTCACATGGGCATGGAGTTCGAAACCCACGGCGAGGTGCGCGCCCTGCTCGCCGACCCGGCCAACCACTGTGTGCTGCTCTACCCCGGACCGACCGCGCTCAATCTCTCGCGCGGCGAACTGCGTCCCGGGGAGCTCGGCGGTCGCCGCCTGGTCGTGTTCCTGCTCGATGCCACCTGGGCCTGCGCGCGCAAAATGCTCCGCATCTCGCCCAGCCTGCAGGTGCTGCCGCGCATCATGTTCACGCCGACCGCGCCCAGCCGCTTCGTGATCAAACAACAACCGCAGGAAGGGTGCTTGAGTACTTTGGAGGCGACCCACGAAACCCTGCTCGCGCTGGAGCGTTCGGGCCTGGACGCCTACGCCGACCCGGCGCAACTGCTTGCGCTGTTCGCTCGCATGCAGGCCTATCAAATCGAGTGCGCGCTCAACCCCGATCTCGGTGGCTATCGGCGTAAACCCTACAGCGAGCCCGGCGAACGCACCGGCCCGCGTGGACGAAGCGCGACGCGCCGCCAATCCTATTTGGGCAACGCAGGCGCAAGCGCCGCTATTATTGTCAAAATTGCCGATACCGCCACCACCACCACCGACGAAAGCTGATCACGCCACCCGGTCGCGGCCGGCGTTTTTCGCTTCATAGAGCGCCCGGTCGGCGGCAACCAGCAGGTCGGCGGCGTCGTCGCGCGCGTTATTCCACTCCGCCATGCCCACCGAGACCGTGCATCCAAGGGGGCGCACTGCCGCCACCACGGCCTCGCCTAACCGGCGGCCGGTCACGGCGTCGGAGTCCATCACCCAGACCGCAAACTCATCGCCGCCCCAGCGCACCACGGAATCCACTTCACGCACCGCACCCTGTATCGCCTTGGCCACGGCGGCCAGCATGCGGTCCCCGGCGTCGTGACCGAGGCTGTCGTTAACGCCCTTAAAGTTGTCGATGTCGATCAGGAGCACGGTCAGCGCGCGCTCGGAGTGCCGGGCGCGTTCGACTTCGCGCTCGATCAGACGCACGCCTTCGCGACGGTTAAACAGCCCGGTAAGCATGTCGCGAGTGGCGAGGCGGCGGAGCTCGCCGAGCGTGGCGTGCAGCTTGATCGCGTAGCGCAACGAACGCTCCAGCCCGCGCGGGCTCAACTCGTGTTTTACGAGGTAATCGAGCGCGCCGAGGTTCATCGCCTGGGTGTCCACGTCGCCCGCGCTTTCACTGGTCAACAACACCACCGGCGTATCAATTTCCAGACGCACCACTTCGCGCAGCAGATCCAGCCCGGACTCGGGACCCAGCTGATAATCGAGCAGGCAGGCGGTGAAGTGCTCCCGGCGCAGGGCAAGCAGGCCGTCGTCGAAATTGGGCGCCCAGTGCAGCTCGAATTTCTCGCCGGTGAATTTCCCGAAGGAGGCGTCCACGATCTTGGCCTGGCCCCGGTCGTCGTCGATCAGCAGCACCTTGCGCAATTGCTGGGGTAAAATCATGCGGCGAAATTTCCGTTTTCGCCGCTGCCCTGCAAGCCTCCCCTTGCACCGATGCCTGCGTTTGAACCATTTTCACGTCCCATGCTCCAACACCGCAGTCAAATCGAGGTCCGCTACGCCGAGACCGACATGATGGGCGTCGTTTACCACGGCAGTTATCTGCCCTGGCTTGAAGTGGCCCGCACCGCGCTGCTCGCCGCCGAAGGCGTGCCCTACCGCGAATTGGAGGCGAGTGGGTTTTATCTGCCCGTGACCGAGGTCACCCTCCGCTACCTGCGTCCGGCGCGTTACGCCGATGTCGTGACCGTCACGGCGATCATCCGCGAAAAACCCAGCCTGCGCATCCGCATCGACTACGAGCTGCACCGGGGCGAAGAAAAACTGGCCGAGGGCCACACCGTGCACGTGTTTATCGACAAAGCCGGAAAACCCGTGCGCCCGCCCGCCGCCTTTGCCGCAATGATCGCCGCCCGCTTCGACAGCCAAGCTTCTTAGCCACCCATCCCCTCGGCGGCGTATTCCGCCAACACCAGCGAATCGGTTTCCGTCGCCCGCGCCGCCGCCAGCTCCGCCTCCGCGCCCAGCCGGGCCAGGGCCCACACCGCATGCGCCCGCACCAAGGGCACCGCCGCCGCCTCGCCGCCCGCCGCGACCAGCCTCATCAGCGCGGGGCGGCAGTCCTGCGCACCGGTATTGCCCGCCACCACGCAGGCGTTGCGCAGCAGGCCGGCCAGTTTTACCCGTTTGATCGCGGTGCCGCGAAACACCTCCGCAAAACGCGCCGGCGTGAGTTCCAAAATTTCGCGCAACGTGAGCCGGGTGATCTCCGGCCGCGCGCTTACCAAAATCTCCCGGCTGGCCTGGGCAAAGCGGTTCCACGGGCACACCTCCAGACAGGTGTCGCACCCATAGATCCGGTCGCCGATTCCGGCGCGCAATTCGCGCGGGATCACCCCCTTGTTCTCAATCGTCTGGTAGGCGATGCAGCGCCGCGCATCCACCACGCCCGGCGCGGCGAAGGCCCCCGTCGGGCACGCATTGAGGCAGCGCGTGCATTTGCCGCACAGCCGCCCGGCGTGCGTTCCCTCCGGCTCGCGACCGGGTAAAGGCGCATCCGCAGGGATTTCCAAGCGCGTGAGGATGCAGGCCAAAAACAACCAGTTCCCAAACTCGCGCGAGATCAGCATGGCGTTCTTGCCCGTAAAACCCAGGCCCGCCTGCGCCGCCCAGCCGCGTTCCAGCACCGGCCCCGTATCCACATAATAACGGTGGTCGCCCGGCCCGATTCCCCCGTCCAACTCCAACACCCGTCCCGCCTCGGCCAGCGCCGCAACGATGGTATCGTGATAATCCGCATACCGCGCGTAACGCGCCCAGCGCGGCCCACCCGCTGCCGCCGTCGCCGCCGATTCCCCCTTTTTACCCGCCCCCGGCAACGCGTCGGCCGTGGCATAGTTTACCCCCAGCATGATCACGGTTCGCACTCCCGGCAGCACGAGTTCGGGGTCGCCCCGCTTCGCCGCGCCCCGCTCCAACCACGCCATGTCGGCATGATACCCCGCCGCCAGCCAGTCACTCAGCCCCGGCCCGAAACGCGGCTCGGCGCGTGCAAACCGCACCGCATCAAAACCCAAGGCCCGCAGTTTCCCGCGCAACGCCTCCGCGCCCGCAGCATCCAGGCTCGGCCCACGCTCGTCGGTCGCCGGATTCATCGCTCGCCCCGGGCGCGAACGAAATCCAGGGCATCGCGCCGATACGCCCGCAACACGTGCTGCACAACCTCCAGCTGAGGCCGGTTATCGGTCAAAATCACACTCCCGGCCCGACGATAGATCGGGTCGCGCACCGCGTAGAGTTCACGCACGCGTTTTTCCGGATCCTCCACATTGAGCAACGGACGCGAACGGTTGCCCGCCGTGCGACGCAACACCGTCTCCACCGTGGCGTGCAGGCACATCACCACTCCACGCTTTTGCACTTCGTCCAACATGCCGGGCTGAATCACCAACCCGCCCCCGCAGGCCACCACCGTGCGCTCGGCCGGGTGCCCGTTTTCGATAAATTCCCGCTCCATCTGCCGGAAGGCCGCCTCACCGTCGGTGGCGAAAATCTCCGGAATGGTCCGGCCCTGCAGCCGCTCGATTTCGTGGTCGCTGTCCACCCAGCGATGCCCGAGCCGGGCCGCAAGGATGCGCGATACGGTGGTTTTTCCCGTGCCCATAAAACCGACCAGATAAAGATTCACATCATTCGGATGCATCACGCGGCGGCAGGCAAAGCCCCGCCGCGCCGGGTGGCCAACCAAATCAACCAACGCGGAGCTAATCGCCGTCGCGCTTGCGTTGGCAGGCAGGGTGCTAGAAGCAGTTAGCCATGAAGCTCCGCGTCTCCCACCACACCCGCTACGAATACGACCAATGCGTAGGCTTCGCCCCCCATTTCCTTTACCTGCGGCCCCGCGAGTCCGCCTACCAGCGTTTGCTCAACCACCGCCTCTCCATCCAGCCCGACGCGAAAATCTTCCACGTGCGCGATCCCCACGACAACAACTTCGCCACCGTGCATTTCTGGGAACGTTCCGCCGTGCTCAACATCCGCTCCGACTTCGAGGTCGAGTGCGATTTCCCCAATCCCTTCGACTTCATTCTCAAGCCCTACGCGTTCACCTTCCCTTTTAAATATGAGCGCGTCTTTGACTTCGCCCTCGGCCCCTACCTCGCCCCCCCCTTTGACTCGACCCAATCGCACCTGCACGACTGGCTCGACCGTTATTTCACCGACCGTCCGAAGGAAACCGTTCCGTTCCTCTCCGCGCTAAACTCTTTGCTCTTTAATCACCTGAAATACAACCGGCGCGAGGAGCGCGGCATCCAGCCGTCCATGCGCACCCTCCAGCTGGGCAGCGGAGCGTGCCGCGATTTCGCCGTCTTGTTCATGGAACTCTGCCGCACCCTCGGGCTCGCCGCCCGCTTCGTGAGCGGCTACATGTTCGCCCCCTCCGATGACAACGAGCGCACCGCCGGTGCCATGCACGCTTGGGCCGAGGTTTACCTGCCCGGTGCCGGCTGGCGCGGCCTCGACCCGACCCACGGGGTCTGGACGGACGAAAACTTCATCGCCGTCGCGCATGCCGCCCAGGCCGAGTCCATCAACCCCATCCAGGGCGGCATCTACTCGACCGTTCCCGTCGGAGCCACCCTCCACGCCGACGTTATCGTGCAACGTCTCGACCCCACCGACCTCCAATTTCAATCCCAGCTCTCCTCTTCATGAACGCCCTCGCCGCTTGCGCCCTCGCCGTCGAAAATACGCTAACCACCGCCAACGTGGTCCTGACCATGGGTGGCGAGCCGACTTTCGTGCCCCGGCGTCCCGAAGGTGCCGAATGGGCGACCGCCGCCCTCGGGCCCACCAAGCTCGGCTACGCCCGCCGCTTCGCCCAAGCCCTCATCGCCCGCGCCCGGCCCGGCTCCGTGCTGCTCGAAACCTCGGGCAAACACTACCCCGGCGAACCCCTCCCCCGCTGGGCCCTGCTCTTGCAATGGCTGCCCTCCTCCGACGCGTCCGCCCCGCTTTGGAGCGACCCCAGCCTGCTCAAAAGCGACGGCGAACCCGGCACCCACACCCTCGCCGAAGCCCGCGTCCTCGTCACCGCCCTGCTAAGCGAGCTAGCCCTGCCCGCCACCTCCGCCCTGCCTCTCTCCGAAAGCGTGCCCGCCACCGAGGCCGACACCGCCACCACCCGCGCCTCCGGCTGGGTCGTGCCGCTCGACCACGTGGACGGCGCGTGGCGCACCGACGCCTGGGCCGAGGAACTGGGAGCCGAAGCGCTTGAACTCATTCCCGGCGACAGCCTTGCCGGCCTGCGCCTGCCCCTTGCCGCGCTCTCCGAAACCCGCCTGCGCCGCGCCCTCACTGCCGAGCTGTGCGATGGATCGATCACCGTCTTTATCCCGCCCCTGCTCCACGAAGGCTACGTCGCCCTCGTGCAAGCGATCGAACGCGCGGTAAAAAAATGCGGCCTGCGCGATCTCGTGCTCGCCGGCTACGCCCCCCCCTACGACGCCGCCCGCCTGCCCACCATCGGCTTCGCCTCCGACCCCGGCGTGCTGGAAATCAATCTCACCCCCTGCCCCGATTGGTGCGCCTACGATGACCAGCTGCGCGACCTCTACGCCGCCGCCGACGCCGTCGGCCTCTGCGCGCAAAAGTTCCAGCTCAACGGCCGCGAGGTCGGCACCGGCGGCGGCGCCCACCTCGTCTTTGGCGGCCCCACCCCGGAGACGTCCCCGTTTTTCCTTCACCCGTCGCTCCTGCCTTCGGTCATCCGCTACTTCCAGCACCACCCCGCCCTTAGCTACGCCTTCAGCGGCCTCTATATGGGCCCCAGCTCCCAAGCCCCCCGCATCGACGAGAGCACCTACGAAGCCCTCTACGAATTGGAAATCGCCTGCGATGGCGCCGCCCGCCTCGGCACTCCCGCCAACCTCCAGCTCTTCGACCTCCTCTTCCGTGATTTGCTCATGGACCGCTCGGGCAACACCCACCGCGCCGAGATCAGCGTCGATAAACTCTGGAATCCCTTCGCCGGCAACGGACGCCTCGGCTTGGTCGAGTTTCGCGCTTTCGAAACCTACCCCGACCACGCGGTGCAAAGCCTGGCCGCGCTCTTCGTTCGCGCCATCATCGCCCGTCTGGCCCTCGCGCCGCTTTCCGCCCGCTTCATCCGCTGGCAGGGCGAACTCCATGATAAGTTTTTCCTCCCTTCTTTCGTCTGGGACGATCTCCAGGCGGTTTGCGAGGACCTCCAAATTCACGGCATCCCCTTCCAAGCCAAATGGCTCCGACCGCTCTGGGAATGGCGTTTCCCCGCCATCGGTCGCTTCGATTTGATCGCGAAAATCGCCCCGGCCCCCGATGCCGCCAAGGACGCCGAACCGGTCGAATCCCCCTTTTCCATCCTCTTCCGCCAAGCCCTCGAAGCCTGGCCGCTGCTCGGCGAATCGCCCAACGCCGGTGGCGTGGCCCGCACCGTGGACGCCTCCATGGATCGCATCGAAGCCCATGTCACCGATGTCGCCGCGCTCGAACAGGGCTTGCTCCTGGTAAACGGCTTCCCCTGCGCCTTCCGTCCCGCCGATCACGGCGCGGCGGCGGGCATCCGTTACCGCGCGTTTTACCTGTATCCCGCCCTCCAGCCGCACCGTCCCGCCGACGCCCCGCTGCTCCTGGAGTGGGTGGACAAAGCCAGCCTCACCGTGGTCGCCGCCGCCCGCTGGCACTCCTGGAACCCGCGCAATGCGTCCTATTCGGCCCGTCCGGCCGACGCGGCCGAGGCCGCCGAGCGCCGCGCCGAACGTTGGGAAGCCTGGCCCCACTCGCTCGGCCAATCGCGCTACATCGCCAAAGTCGATTTCGCCCCCGAGAGCCGCTACACCCTCGACCTGCGCCGCACCGACCTGCGCTAAGGGTCTCACCCTCCCGCCTGCACGGGGCGAAATCCCGCCTCGCGCAGCACCCGCATTAAGATCTCGCGCTGGTCGCCCTGGATCTCGATCACACCGTCCTTCACCGTGCCGCCGCACCCGGCCGCGCCGCGCATCTTTTTGCACAACGCCTCCTTCTCCGGCAGACCGATGCCGGTAAAGTTTTTCGCCACCGTCACCGTCTTGCCACCGCGTCCCGCCGTGGTGCGCAACACATCCACCCGACCCCGGTTTTTTTCCGTCTCCACCGCCGTAAATCCCTGCTTTACTCCGGCACTAACACCCGGTCCGGCCGGCAAATTGGCCAGCCCCGCCAACGCCCCAAACGGGTTCTGCCCCAACCCCGCGCCACCATCGGTGGCGACTTTTGCCTGATCCGGCCGGCTCATTTTGCCCCCTCCGCCACCACCGTTCGCGCCGCCCTCCCGCCGCACGCGCCGACCGGGATGTTGTCTTCTCCGCCCAGATACATCGCCGCCTTGGAATAACTCCTACGCTCTAGAAAATGAACCAGTTGCGGATGCAGCGTCTCTCTCCCGCGCGCCGCCAGATCATCCAGCCGGGCCATCTCAGCCGCGACCACGGCTGCATTAGATACCTTAATCGCGTTCAAGAGTGTGATAAGCGAAGCTTTGATCTCAATTTCCATGATAGGCGTATTCGATAAATTTAAGTCATACTGACACAGCTTTAGCAAAACTCAAACCCTTCACCGTCCGGCTTCCTCCCTTGAGCCCGAGCTGTGTTTAGTTAAGTCTTCATCCTTTACGCCCGTTTCATCCCTTATGAATTCCATTCCCGTCGCCGCCCGCGCCAACTCCGACCTCATCGAGGCCGCCTACACCCAGTGGCTTGATAATCCCGATTCCGTTGATCCCACCTGGCGCGCTTTCTTCCAGGGTTTCACGCTGGGCAACGCCACCTCCGGCCCCTCGGCCAAACCTACCGCCGCCGCCGCTTCAGCCGCCGGCGTCAACGTCATCGATTCCTACAAACAGGCCCAGATCATCCGCTACGTTAACGCCCACCGCTCCCACGGGCATCTCGAAGCCCATCTCGACCCGCTCAGCGAAAAACCCGCCCCCCACCCCAAACTCAGCCTCGCCCACTTCGCCCTGAGCGAGAGCGACTTGGACGACGCCTTCAGCCTCACCAACTTCCAGGGCGGCGGGCAAAAAAAACTCCGCGCCATCGACGCCGCCCTCAAGCGCACCTACTGCCGCAACATCGGCGTCGAGTTCATGCACGTGCAGGACCATGACGCCCGCGAATGGCTCCAAGCCCGCATGGAAGCCTGCGAAAACACCCCCGCCTTCACCAAGGCCGAGAAGACCCGCATCCTCCGCCGCGTCCACAAAGCCGAGCTGTTCGAGAAGTTTCTCCATACCAAATTCGTCGGCCAGAAACGTTTCTCCCTCGAAGGTGGCGAAACCATGATCGCCGCCTTCGACGCCATGATCGAGCTCGCCCCCGAGCTCGGCGTCGAGGAATTCGTCATGGGCATGGCCCACCGCGGCCGCCTCTCCGTCCTTACCAACATCCTGCGCAAGCCCTTCGACGTTCTCTTCGAGCAATTCTCGGAAAACTACGTCCCCCACACCGTGGCCGGCGATGGCGACGTAAAATACCACCTCGGCTACGAATCCGCCCTCACCACCTCCTCGGGCAAAACCGTCGAGGTCCGTCTCGCCGCCAACCCCTCCCACCTCGAAATCGTCAACCCCGTGGTCGAGGGCAAGGCCCGGGCCCGCCAGCGCATCCGCGGCGATACCGAACGCCGCCGCGTCTGCCCCTTCCTCATACACGGCGACGCAGCCTTCGCCGGCCAGGGCGTGGTCCCTGAGACCCTCAACTTCTCACAGCTCCCCGGCTACCGCACCGGCGGCACCGTCCACTTCGTCATTAACAACCAGATCGGCTTCACCACCCTGCCGCAGGACTCGCGCAGCACCCGCTACTGCACCGACGTCGCCAAGATGATCGAGGCCCCCGTCTTCCACGTAAACGGCGACGACCCCGAGGCCGTCTGCTACATCACCCGCCTCGCCCTCGAATTCCGGGTCAAGTTCCAGCGCGACGTCGTGATCGATATGTATTGCTACCGCAAACACGGCCACAATGAGGCCGACGAACCCGCCTTCACCCAGCCCACGCTCTACAAGAAGGTAGCCGCCCATCCCCAGGTTTCCGCTCTCTACACCGCCCAGCTCATCGCCGCCGGCACCCACACCCAGGCCGACTCCGACGCCATCAAGGCCGAATACTCCGCCGCCATGGATTCCTCGCTGGAAAAAGCCAAACAGGCCGAACTCCAACGCCGCTCCGCCGGCGAAAAGGGCAACCCCTTCCGCGATTCCACCGCCGTCTTCCAGGCCGGTTACTCCCACGCCGAACTCCCCACCGGAGTCAGCAAGGACGTTCTCCAAACCGTCGTCCAAGGCCTCACCCGCCTGCCCGCCAACTTCACCGCGAACCCCAAGATCAAGCGCCTGCTCGAAACCCGCGCCGCCGCCCTCACCGGCGGCCCCATCGACTGGGGCATGGGCGAAACCCTCGCCTTCGGCACCCTGCTTGTTGAGGGCACCCCCGTCCGCCTCTCCGGCCAGGATTGCGAGCGCGGCACCTTCAGCCACCGCCACGCCGTCCTCTACGACACCGAAACCCGCGAGAAATACGTCCCCCTGCTCAACCTCACCGAACAGCAGGCGCGCTTCTGCGTTTACAACTCCCACCTTTCCGAGGCCGCCGTGCTCGGGTTCGACTACGGCTACTCCCTCGACTACCCCCAGATGCTCTGCATCTGGGAAGCCCAGTTCGGCGACTTCGCCAACGGCGCCCAGGTCGTCATCGACCAGTTCATCGTCTCCGGCGAATCCAAGTGGCAACGCGTCTCCGGCATCGTGCTCCTACTCCCCCACGGCTACGAAGGCCAGGGCCCCGAGCACTCCTCCGCCCGCCTCGAACGTTTCCTTCAACTCTGCGCCGAGGACAACATTCAGGTGGCCAACATCACCACCCCGGCCAACTACTTCCACGCCCTCCGCCGCCAGATGAAGAGCGACCTGCGCAAGCCGCTCGTCGTCATGTCGCCCAAGAGCCTCCTGCGCCACCCCCTCGCCGTTTCCAAACTCGAGGAGTTCACCACCGGCGGCTTCAAAGCCATCCTCCCCGACGTCCTCCTCCCCGACCAGAAAAAGGCCAAACGCGTCGTCTTCTGCTCCGGCAAGGTTTACTACGATCTGCACCACTACCGCGTGACCAACGGCATCGAGGACACCGCCATCGTGCGCCTTGAACAACTCTACCCGCTCGACACCGCCCAACTCGCCGACCTGGCCAAAACCTACGCCAAGGCCAAGCTCGTCTGGTGCCAGGAAGAACCCCAAAACATGGGGGCCTGGTTCTACATCGCCCCCGAGCTGGAGCGCATCTTCGCCCGCAAGCCCGCCTACGTCGGCCGCGAAGCCGCCGCCTCCCCCGCCGTCGGCGCCCTCGCCGTCCACAAAATCGAACTCAACGCCTTCCTCACCGAAGCCTTCAAAGCGTGATTGCTTGAAGTAGCGAGTGGTGGGTAGCGAGTAGCGAGCATACGAAGCCGCCATTCCCCCGCCGCCCGCCACTTCTTTTTCCGACTACTCGCTCCTCGCTACTCACTCCTCGCTACTTTTCCAAAAATGTCCCTCCTCGAAGTCAAAATCCCGCCCCTCGGCGAATCCATCAGCTCCGGCGTCCTCGCCAAATGGCACGTCAAAAACGGCGACACCGTTAAAAAAGACCAGCCCCTGTTCGAACTCGAAACCGACAAAATCACCAGCGAAGGCGTGGCCGAAAGCGCCGGCGTCATCACCTTCAAAGTCGAGCCCGGCACCGAGGTAAAAATCGGCCAGGTCGTCGCCACCATCGCCGTAGGGTCGTCGCTTGCCGACGACCGCGCCCCCACCGCTGCGCCCATCTCCCCGCTCCCCGCTCCTAGCTCTTCGCCCCTCCCCGCTCCCAGCTCCCCGCTCCCCGCTCCTTCGCCCGCCGTTCGCCGCCTCGCCGCCGACACCGGCATCGACCCCGCCACCGTCGCCGGCACCGGCAAGGCCGGTCGCGTGACCAAGGGCGACATGCTCGCCGCCGCCTCCGCGCCCGCCCCTGCTGTCGTAGCCGCCGCCGTCACCGCCGCGCCCGCCGCCGCCCTCCCCGCCAGCGCCCCCGTCATCAGCGCCCCGCCCGCCGGCAAGCGCACCCGCAAGAAGATGACCAAGCTCCGCCAGACCATCGCCACCCGCCTGGTCCAGGCCCAGCACGAAGCCGCCATGCTCACAACCTTCAACGAGGTCGACATGTCCGCCGTCATGGCCCTGCGCGCCAAATATCAGGACGACTTCGTTAAGAAAAACGGCGTCAAACTCGGCTTCATGTCTTTCTTCACCAAGGCCGTGGTCCACGCCCTCAAGGAAGTCCCCGCCATCAACGCCCAGCTCGACGGCGACGAGATTGTGCAAAACCACTACTACGACATCAGCATGGCCGTCTCCACCGAGAAGGGCCTTGTCGTCCCCGTGGTCCGCGATTGCGACCAGCTCGACCTCGCCGGCATCGAAAAAGCCATCGGCGAAGTCGCCAAAAAAGCCCGCGACGGCAAACTCGGCCTGCCCGACTTCGAGGGCGGCTGCTTCACCATCACCAACGGCGGCATCTTCGGGTCCATGCTCTCGACCCCCATCATCAACGCCCCCCAGAGCGCCATCCTCGGCCTTCACTCCATCAACGACCGCCCCGTCGCCCTCAACGGCCAGGTCGTCATCCGCCCGATGATGTATTTGGCCCTCAGTTACGACCACCGCCTGGTGGACGGCAAGGAAGCCGTAACCTTCCTCGTGAAGGTCAAACAAGCCATCGAAGACCCCACCCGCCTCGTCCTAGGCGTCTAATCAGACCGGTTGCACAGAGATGCACGAGAGGATGCACGGAGGCCACAGGGCGCATGCTCCGGCCTCAGTGACCTCTGTGCCCCCTCTCGTGCCCTCTGTGTAATATTCCGACTTCGTCCCCCATGTCCTCCGCTCCCTCCCAATCCTTCGACCTCATCGTTATCGGCGCCGGCCCCGGCGGCTACGTGTGCGCCTTCCGCGCCGCCCAGCTCGGCCTCAAAGTAGCCCTGATCGACAAACGCGCCGCCCTCGGCGGCACCTGCCTGAACGTCGGCTGCATCCCCTCCAAGGCCCTGCTCCACTCCTCCGAGCAATACGCCTTCGCCAAGCACCACGCCGCCGTCCACGGCATCAAAATCGACGGCGTCTCCATCGACGTCCCGACCATGATCAAAAAGAAGGACGACGTCGTCACCAAGCTCACCGCCGGCATCGCCGCCCTCGCCAAGGCCCGCAAGGTCACCGTCTTCACCGGCGCGGCCAAGTTCACCTCCGCCAACACTGTCCTCGTAGGGCCTGACCTCGCGTCAGGCCGCTCCGACGCGCAACCCCTCACCGCCAAAAACATCGTCATCGCCACCGGTTCCGCCCCGGTCGAACTGCCCTTCCTCAAATTCGACGGCGAGACCATCATCTCCTCCGACCACGCCATCAGCCTGCCCTCCGTGCCCCAACGCCTCGTCGTGGTCGGCGGCGGTGCCATCGGCCTCGAACTCGGCTCCGTCTGGGCCCGCCTCGGCGCAGAAGTCACCGTCGTTGAGTTCCTGCCCAAAATCGCCGCCGCCTACGACGACGATGTCGTACGCCAGTTCACCCGCATCCTCCAAAAACAAGGCCTCAAAATCGAGTGCGGCGCCAAGGTCACCGGCTACGACACCGCCAAAGGCATTCTCACCGCCGAGCGCGACGGCAAAGTCCTCGAATTCCCCGCCGACAAGGTGCTCGTCGCCGTCGGCCGCCGCCCCTACGCCGACGCCCTCGGTCTCGACGTCGCCGGCGTGGCCCTGGACGAAAAGAAACGCATCGCGGTCAACGCCCACCTCCAAACCAAGGTCCCCGGCATCTGGGCCATTGGCGACGTGATCGCCGGCCCCATGCTCGCCCATAAAGCCGAGGAAGACGGCGTGGCCGTGGCCGAGTGGATCGCCGGCAAGCACGGCCACATCAACTGGGATCTGATGCCCGCCATTGTTTACACCGACCCCGAGCTCGCCTCGGTCGGCCTCGGTGAAGACGCCGCCAAGGCCAAAGGCCTCAAGGTCAACGTGGGCAAATTCAACTTCGCCGCCAACGGCCGCGCCATCGCCGCCGACGCCACCGATGGCCTGGTCAAGATCGTCGCTGACGCCGCCACCGACAAAATCCTCGGTGCCCAGATCCTCGGCAAAAACGCCGGCGAGTTGATCAGCGAGATCGTGACCCACATGGAATACGGCGGCAGCGCCGAAGACCTCGCCCGCACCATCCACGCCCACCCCACGATGAGCGAAGCGGTCAAAGAAGCCGCCCTCGCCGTGAGCAAAAGCGCCCTCCACGCCATCTAACATGCAGTGCGGGGTCGCCGCACCCCGCCGCCGCCCTTAAATCCGACGGTCCCGGGAGCATGCGCGTCCCGCGTGTCGGCTTCGGCGTCCCGCCGAAGCCTTTCATTTCTGGATGAAGCGTTGGCCGTCCCCGGCCAATCCCCCATTTGGTCGCCGCACCCCGCCGTCCCTGCTCAATACGCCTCGAACATCACAATGTTCAGCGCGTTCGTTTTGCTAAGCGGTAGAACGGGAGCGCAGTCCGCGCAGCGTGAGCAGATCGGCGCCCCAATCGGTTAAATCAGGCAAGGATTTAGGTTCGGATTTTCGCCTTCGCCCGGTGCGAGCGCTGTATTCGGCGAGGTGTTGAGCGACAAAGGCTTGGCCGCCGATTACCGCGCCGTCGGTAAAGTGACGCAAGCGGCAGCGCAGCACGACATGCTTCGGCAGACGTCCTCCGGTTTTCACCACTTCATGCAACTGTTCCGCCGACACCGTGCCCTCGCCCGGCCGCGCAGTCGCCCCGATGCCGAAGAGCGTTAACCGATACATCGGCTGGGCTTGTTCCCAGTCGATTCCGGACTCGCCCGACAAAACCGTGGTCAAGCCGCGCCGAGCCTTGTCGCCCCCGGCCACGGCTTCGCCATAACCGCAGAAACGGTAATCCTTCGGGTCGGAGACCAAGCCGGCGCGCACGGCGTTG